>JASJCB010000254.1 GCA_030066195.1 Acidobacteriota bacterium | reverse complement strand
ACCCTCCACCGTGGTCGTGATGGTTTTTCCGCCGATGGCGACCTCGATAACCGATTGCACTTCATCCAGTTTGATGCCGTAGCGGGCGATGGCTTTGCGATCGATGTGGAATTCCAGGTAGGGTTTGCCGATAATGCGGTCGGCAATCACCGCGGTCGGTTCTACGCCGGGCACCTGCTTCACCAGTCGCTCCAACTCCAATCCGAAGGCCTCGATGGTTTCCAGGTCCGGCCCCTTGACCTTGATGCCCATGGGGGCGCGCATCCCGCTTTGCAGCATCACCAACCTGGCCGCGATGGGTTGCAGTTTCGGCGCGGAAGTGGTTCCCGGCATTTTGCCCACGCGCACGATTTCGTCCCAGATATCGTCGGGCGAGCGGATACCGGGCCAGGGCTTGCGATTCGGGTTCAGTTCCGGATCGAGCGGCGGTCGCCAGAGGCGGAAGGGGCGTCCGGTTTTGTCCGGGATCAGGCGTCCCTCATCGTCTCGGGCGAAGGTTCCGCGCACCTTGTAGGGCAGGCCGTCCGGGGCGTGTATTTCGTTGCCGTGGACGTCGCGGAAGTAGTCATCTTCGTCGCTATTGAAGCGGTAGGCAACGCGGCGTCCGTTCTCATCGCGCAGAAATTCGGGGTGATAGTTGATGACGGTTTCGATCATGGAAATCGGCGCGGGGTCCAGCGGTGTTTCGGCGCGGCCCAGTTTGCCCACGGAACCGGCCACCTCGGGAATGCCGGCGAAACCCATATCCTGTTTTCGCAACACATCGGCGGCCTCGTTGATGGCGGCGTGCACCGAGGTGGTGGGCATGTACAGATAAGAGCCCTCGTCCAGAGGCGGCATGAATTCCTTGCCCAAACCGGGGAAGGCGTGGGCGATTTTGGAGATACGCGGATTGTTCTTCCAGCTTTGGGGCAGCCAACCGAAGGTGGTGTGGAAGCCCAGCCAGATCGTGACGCCCAACAGCACGACCAGAGCGGGAATGCTGAGGAAGAGGGCGCGATGAGCCAGGGCCCAACGCATCAGCTGAGGATAGGTCCACTGGAAGGATTGAAAGAAGAGCAGAATCAGGCCGATGGCAGTCAGCACGAACAAGACGTTTACGGTTAAGCCTCGCTCGATGCCCAGGGGCATCCAGGTTGCGCTGAGATAGAGGGTTACGGCCAGCGCGGCCAAGATGTTGACGGTCCTTGGTATCCACTTTCGAAACGGTTCGGGCAACCTGTTATTGAAACGCAGCCAGGTGATTTGAGCCAGGATGATCAAACCCAGCCACCAGGTGACGGCAAAACCGACAAGCACGCCCAGGGTTTCGACGAGGATGCGCAGCTTACCCACGAAGGGTTTGCGACGGCCCAAAAGGCGATCGGCCAGGGGCGGAATCAGAACCAGGCTGACCAGAATGGCGGCCATTAAAGCATAGGTCTTGGTGAAGGCCAGCGGACGGAAGAGTTTGCCTTCGGCGGCCTCCATGGTGAACACGGGCAGGAAGCCGATGACCGTGGTGGCCACGGCCGTCACCACCGCGCCGCCTACCTCCGTGGCCGCCTTATAAATCGTGATGCGGGAGGGTTGCTCCGGCGGCGCTTTCTCCAGGTGTTGGATGATATTTTCAACCATGACGATGCCCATGTCCACCATGGTTCCAATGGCGATGGCGATGCCGGAAAGGGCCACGATGTCCGCATTGACGCCGGTTCTTTTCATGGCGATGAAGGTAATGAGCACCGAAAGCGGCAGCAGGCAGCTCACCAGGATGGAACTGCGCAGGTTCATGAGCATGACCAGGATGATGATCACGGTGACCAGGATCTCGTGGGAAAGCGCTTCCTTCAGGGTGTCCAGTGTTTCGTGGATTAAACCGGTGCGGTCGTAGAAGGGTACGATGGCAAGCTTGCTGCGAGTGCCGTCCGGCAGGATTTTTTCGGGAAGGCCGGGGGAGATTTCCGCGATGCGTTCCTTGACATTTTTAATGACGGCAAGGGGATTGGCGCCGAAGCGGGCCACCACCACGCCGCCCACCACCTCGGCGCCGCCCTTGTCCAGAATGCCCCGTCGTTGTGCCGGACCCAGTGTCACCAGGGCCACATCCTTCACGTACAGCGGCACGTTGTCGTTGGTTTTGACAACGGCGTATTCCAAATCCTCGATGGACTTGACCAGGCCCAAACCGCGAATGAAATACTCTACATTGTTGATTTCCAGATTGCGGGCGCCCACGTCGCGATTGGCGTTTTGAACGGCGCGGAAGACCTCGGGCAGGGTGACATTATGGGCGCGCATGGCCTTGGGATCCACATCTATCTGGTACTCTTGTACAAAGCCGCCGACGGAGGCCACCTCGGCCACGCCCTCGCTGCCCAGCAGGCTGTAGCGCACGTAGAAGTCTTGGATACTGCGCAGTTCGTGCGGGTCCCAGCCGCCGGTGGGATTGCCGTCCGGGTCGCGGCCCTCCAGGGTGTACCAGAAGATCTGGCCCAAGGCCGTGGCGTCGGGTCCCAGCATGGGGGTGACATCTTCCGGCAGGGTTCCCGGCGGCAGGCTGTTCAGCTTCTCCAGAATTCGCGAGCGCGACCAGTAGAAGTCCACCGATTCATCGAAGATGACATAGATCGACGTAAAACCGAAATAGGCATAGCTGCGTACGGTTTTTACATTGGGAATACCAAGTAGGGAAGTGGTCAGCGGATAGGTGACCTGATCCTGGATGTCCCGTGGAGAGCGCCCACGCCACTCGGTGAAGACAATCTGCTGGTTCTCGCCGATATCCGGGATGGCGTCCACGGGAACCGGGTCACGGTTCACGCCGAGCTTCCAGTCGAAGGGCGCCACGAACAGGCCGTAACCGATAGCCGCGATCAGCAGCAGAAACACCACCAGTTTGTTCTCGAGGCAGAACCAGGTCAGATGCCCGATGATGCCCTTGGGTCGGAACTCACTCATGCTTGTGCTCCTTACCCAATTGTTCTACCTGGCTGCCGCAACGGTACATCATGCTGCCGTAGTAAGGGTTTTCAGTGCCTTCACGGTCTTGCAGCCAATCCGCGCCCTTATTGTCGAACGCCATGGGACAGTGGTAGCGATAAACATTGCGGCCGGCGGGCAGCCCGAAGCGTTTCAGCAGGGTGGTGACACCGGTGGAAAGAGTTTCGAAGGTCGTGCGTGCATCGGCAATGTTGTCGGTGTCCGCCATGGTTTGCAGGGATCGACTCAAGCCCTCGGCGTCAGTGAGCCAGAGACTTAGTTGCTTGGCCGGTAATGCGGCTGTGTCGATCTTCTTATAGGCATCCAGGGCTTTTTCGGCAGATGATTCGACACCGTTCATTTCGTCCTTACTCAGCAGTTGTTGTAGTTGGAAATAGTGATCAAGCAACGGGTTCAGGCTTTCCAGGAAGGCGGCGGGCGCCTCGAACCGTTCGTCGGTAGCTTCCACGGGTTCCGTCGCAACCTGGTCCGCGTACATCATGCTGGTCTTGGCGCGGATCTGAAGCTCGCTGTCTATTTTGAAGCTGCCGTTCACCACAACCGTTTCGCCCTCTTCCAGGCCCGAGCGAACCACGTAATAGTCATTGGTGCGCGGGCCGAGCACCACAACCCGACCCTGGTAAAGACCGGGCTCCGTTTGTACGTAAACCACGGCGCGTTCCCCGGTGATCAAGGCCGCGGACGCCGGGATCAACAACGGCGCCTCGCCCCCCTCGCCGGAGGCAAAGCCCAGATCCTCGGCGCGTTCCAAATCCATCTCGCATACTGTACAGAGTCCTTTTTCGCTGCTGACCACCTCGGGATGCATGGGGCAGATCCACTTGCCTTCCAGGCTGGGGTCCATCACCTTGCCGCCCGGGCTGATCAGGGCGTGGGCCGTGGCGCGGACGAACATATCGGGTTTCAAGAGACCCTGTTCGTTGGGTACGTCCATGCGTACCTTCACCGTATGGGTTTTGGGATCGAGCACCGAGTCGATAAATACGATTCGGCCCGTCAAGCGCTCGCCTGGATACGCTTCCAACTCGAAATCAACCTCCTGGCCGTAGCGCAGCCAATTCAGGTCAGATTCATAAGCGTCCAGTTGAATCCAAACGCGCGACAGGTCGGCGATGGTGTAAATGGGCGAACCGGTTTGCACGTAAGCCCCCTCTTTGAGGTGCTTGGTGATGACGACACCGCCCATGGGTGCGTTGATGGTCAGGCGTTCGCGGGGCGCGCCTTCAGCTTCGACGGCGTCGACCTGCTCGGGCGACAAGCCCAGCAGTCGCAGCTTTTCGCGGGCGGCCTCGACGCGTCTTTGCGTGGCTTTTTGCAAGGCGGCGGGTCCCGTCTTCAGGGTGCGCAAGGCCTGCATCAATTCGCCCTGAGCCGAGACCAGTACCGGGCTGTACATTTCCACCATGTGATCGCCCTTCTCCACGGTGATACCCGTGAAATCAACGAACAAACGGTCGATTCGGCCGGGTACCCAGGCAGAGATTTTGCCCAGGCGTTTTTCGTCGTAGGTTACCTTGCCCACCATGCGGATCTCGCGCGGGACGAGCTTGCGTTCTACAGGTGCGACCCTAATGTCGGCCAGTTTGCGGGCGTGTTCGGAGAGTTTCAGTTCCCAAGGGCCGGTTGTGTCTTCGTCCTCATCGTTGGCGGGGATCAGGTCCATGGCGCAGAGAGGGCACAAACCTTTTTGCGGCGCACGGATTTGGGGGTGCATAGAACAAGTCCACACCTGGGTTGCCGTGGTCTCGCCATGTTCCCGGCCCTCCGGGTTTTCCATGGATGTCGGTGCGCCCGGCCGCAGCCAGAGGAACACACATAGTGCCGCCAGTACAACGATGATATAGGTTTTGGGGTCTTTCAGCCAACTCATGGATTCCCCCCGTCATTTCCTTGTAGGGCTTCGATTCGTGCAGCCGAGGCAAATCGGTCGGCGCGGGCCTCGTCCAGGGCGAGCTGGAATTCCAGCAGGGCCTTCTCGGCATCGATCAGGTCCAAATAGTCGGCCTTTCCCGCCTGAAAACTCGCCAGGCTTACATTCAGCGCCTCTTCCGCCTTGGGTAGAATGCGGTCGCGGTAAAGCGCGATTTTGCGTTGGGCATCGTCGAATTGGAAGCGGGCTTCGACCAGCGAGGCTTCCAGGGCGACTTTCTCATGACGGCGTTGCTGTTGATAGGCGGTTGCCCGGTAAGCCGCCGCGGTCTTCCTGGCTTTGTAGACCCGTCGGTTGACGGGCAGATTGACGCCTACCTTCAGGATCAGCGGATCGTCGCCGCTACCGATGACACCGGGCATGACGGCTGAGCCGGTGTTGATCCACTCCACGCCCAGTTTGAAATCGGGATAGCGAGCCAATCCGGCAAGTTTGACGGCGGTGCGTTCGGCGTCGGCCCGCATGGAAAGAGTTTTCAAACCGGGATGTTCGGGCGAGATATCCGTTGCGGGCAAAGCGATTTCGGGAAGTCCGGCAGGGTAGGGGAGAGGTTGAGAGGAATCCCGAGCGATCAGACTGTTGATTGCCGCGATCACGGGCCGACCGCGTTCTCGCCAGGCGGCGACCTGGTCTTCCTGCTTGTCGATTTCAACCTGAATGCGAATGAGGTCGCCATAGTTGGCCTGGCTGGTTTTGTATTTCTCGGCGACCACTTCTTCCAGGCTTTGTAACAAGGCCAGATGTTCCTCGTGAATGGTCAGGGTGCGTCCAATCAAATAATGGCGGGCATAATGCTGTTTCAATTCGGCCGTTAACTGTAGGGCAACCGCCTCCAAGGCAACGGCCCGGCTGTCGGCCAGTTGCACGGCGCGTGACCGGGCCAGAGCGCGTTTGCCCTGCCACGGGAGTTGTTGTTCCAAAGCCAACTTCTGCTTTTGAGGGCCGACACGAGTCTCTACTTCTTGGGCGAAAACGGCCAGGGACGCTGTTGGGTCCGGAAGGGCGCCGGTTGCTTCGGCTTCGGCGCGGGCCGCATCCACGCGGGCGCGTGCGGCCTTCAGTGCCGGATTACCGGCTCTGAGTTCTTCGATCAGTTGTGACAGCTGATCGGCTTGCGGTGCCGAGACTTGGAAGAACCCCAGCCACAACAGGCAATAAACGGTCATGCATGACTCCTTGAAACGACGGTTGGATAAGGCGCCTGAAAAGGCGGCGCCGGACGGGCGGACGCATTACAGCTTCCGCGGGCTGCGTCACGGTCGTTATGGAGTCGGTATCAAATAAGGAAACGGCAGAGCACGGCCTGATCCGGTTGAAGACAGGCTGTAGGGAGATCCGGCGGCGGCAGGTCGCGGCCGATAACCGACAGATTGTTTTCAAACAACCAACCGGGAAGAGAAGCAGGCAAAACTACGCTGATGATAGACTGATTGACCTGACTTTGCGGTTGGGTGAGCAGAGCGGCAATGATCGTGCCGGTCAGATGGTCGGCGCAGTCGCACTGATCGTTGAATCCCGCCGTGGAGGAGGGTATTTCGGTCGGGGCGCCGTGGCAGGAGGGCGCGGCGGGCTGAACCGGAGCATGGCAGGCGGGCGTTTCTTGCTTTGCTTCAGGAAAAGCGCAACAGCACAGGACATCCGCCCAAACATTCAGTGTGCTTAAGAGAGAAATAACTAACGCCATGCTTTTATGCAAAGACAAACCTCCGTCCCTCTCTAAAAACTATGGCTTGTACGATCCATTGTCAAGAACAAACAAATACCCCTCGGCGTCAACAGGGGTGTTTCCTCACCACCGTCCAACCTTCCATATCAGCAGATTGAAAGGGTGGAGCGCCTTGAACTCAGATCAATTCGGCCTTGAAATCGCCCACCGTTTCGCGCAGTGGAATGCGACGATCGGGATCTACCAGGTAGGTGACCTTGGTGCCGGAGCCGGTACCCACCGCCACTTCCCAGGCAGGCAGGCTTTTTTCGCCGATATCGTACCTGGTCTCCCCGATGACCTGGACGGTCAGCAGGGTTTCACCCTCCAGAAAGTGGAAGATGGGGAAGCCTGCTTCAAAGCCCGCTTGTAAGGGCAAAGCTGCCAGCAACGGGGCAAAAAAGGCGAAGTCGTAACTGGGGTCGCCCATAGATTCTTCAAGAGCCCGTCTCTGGTCGCCTTTGCGTTCAAAGGAGCCGCGGATTTGTCCGGGTGCGCATTCCAGAGAAATGGACTGTAGTTGGGGAACGGCGTTGTTGTAGCGCACCGGTACCAGGGTTTCGCGGTCCAACAGCAGGGTGTCGGTCAGCTCTGTTTCTCTTGAAATGATGTCGCGGATGATGGTGATCAGCCAGCAGTCTCGACCGGCATCGTTAACCGCCTCGATACGTACGGTTTTCTTGCCGAGTTCGCTCCATTCGCCTTTCTCTCGCAGTTGCATCCGCCAACTGTGTTCGCATTCGTGCAGCAGGGTTTCCCCGCTTTGGCCCCGCGCTACTTTTCTGATGGCCTCGTTGGAGAAAAGGAGCAGCAGGAAGAGGGGAAGCATCATTTCGCCCATCAAGGGTGGGACCTCCAATCAGGCCGGTGGGCCCGGTCGCCGGCCATTATGCCGGAAAGAATCTCACACTGAGGTTCATCTTACATCCTGAAATGCTCGTGCGCAAAGAAATGCAGGCGAAATGTAAAAAAAGATCTCGTGTAACCGCTTACAGGCTTCTAACGTACGGGTTTTTAGGGGATTCTCATCCAAACGCGTTTCCAGCCGATACATAGGAACTACGGAGGGACGGCCGGTGTGGAACCCGTAACCGAGCATAAGCAGACAAACAGAAGGGAGAGCCGGGGATTCAGGCCGCTTCGATGGTTTGAGGGCATGGCCTTGCGGTTTGCCGTCTTTCAGATGCTGATTCTGCTTGTCGTCATCGGCGCAACCATCTACTTGTTGCACTCCTGGCAGCGCCGGGAGTTGTTGGAGCAAAGTGACCGGACGGCGCAGCAGTTGGGGCAACGATTGGCCGCGGAGTTGGAAACGCGCCTGGCCGATGCCGAGGCCAGGGTTACCGGCATGGCGCGCCTGGCGGCAGCTCTACCCAAGGATGACAACGTTTTTCGCTCGATCGTTCCTCAAATACTCGGCGCCGATGACCCTGACAGTTTGATTGCGGGCGGTGGAATCTGGCCGGAACCCGGAGCTTTCAGACAGGGTTCCGATCGTTTCAGTTTCTTCTGGGGCCGCAATGAGTTCGGCGAGTTGGTTTTCTTCGATAACTACAACCGGGAAGGGTATCATCGTCGCGAATGGTATGTGCCGGGGGCTCACCTGCAGCGCGGCAGCGTCTATTGGTCCCGTTCCTACACCGATCCCTATACGCTGGAGCCCATGGTCACCTGCACCACCCCGATCATAGATACCGGCGAACTGGTCGGCATGGCTACGATCAACTTGAAGTTAGACGGTTTGGCCGCTTTTCTGGAGCAAAGGGTCGGCGTGCTCGACGGCTATATCATCGCCCTGGATCGCAACAACAAATTACTCAGTTTCCCGCGACGCGATCAGGCCTATACGGACACTACCCGTGAGGACGGCACCGTGATTCGCGACTACCGCACCATGTCGGGCATCTCTTTGCAATATCCGGCTTATGGACCCCTGACCCAAGTTGTCGAAGACATGAACGCGGACCAGGCCGAAAGCGTTGCTCCGGCCGCCGGCAGACCTGAGGACCCGGCCGAACGCATTTACGCCGGTACGGATCGTGTTCGACGCGAGGAGGCCCGCCTGATTGCAGCCCTGGTGACTTACGGCGCGGGAGAGTTGGACCCGAAAGCAACCCGGCATATGAACCTGAAGGAAGATCCCTTGCTCGGCGAGGATGCACGCGCTTTTATCTTTCTCATGCCGCGCACCTTTTGGAAGATCATCCTTGTGATGTCCAATGCCCGCTTCTCCGAGGTCGCCGATCGCATCACCCTCCAGGTGGCCCGGCTGATGCTGGGGCTGGAGTTGGCTGCCCTGATGTTGACCTTCTTTTACGTTCGCCGGCGAATCGTGGCGCCTATGCGCGGAATGGCCGCGCATATGCATCGGTCTGCACGCGGCGCGGGCGGGCTGGCCGACCGCTTGGACGAAAGCACCCGCAACGAATTAGGCCGGCTGGCCCACGAATTCAACCACCGCACCAACTACCTTATCGATGAAATTGTCGAGCGACGGCGGGCTGAAACCGACCTGCGCTATAGCGAGGACCGTTTCGACTTGTTCATGCAGCACCTGCCGGGTCTGGCCTATATCAAGGATGAGTCGCGTCGCATTTTATTCCTCAACGATTCCTTCGAACGCATGGGGATCGACCGGGAAGCCTGGTACGGCAAAACCGTCCTCGAAGTGAGATCTTCCGATACGACTCGCAAGATCGACGAGTACGACAGATGGGTCCTGACCCATAACGAACCGTTGGAGGTCGTGGAGGAGGTCCCCACCTCAAACGGCATGATCTATTTCCTTGCTTATCGCTTCCCTATTCCGCGGGAAGGCAAACCCACGCTCCTGGGCGGCGTGAGCATCGATGTCACCGAGCTACGCAGAACGCGCGAAGAGTTGGAGCGCGCCAATCTGGAATTGGAAGACAGAGTCAGGCGACGGACCGCCGAATTGGAAGAGAAGAACCGGGAATTGGAGGCTACCAACCGCAAGATCCTGCGCACTCAAAACCAACTGATCGTCCAGGCCAAGATGGCCTCGCTGGGCGCCATGGTCGCCGGTGTTGCCCATGAGATCCGCAATCCCCTGAACTTCATCGGCAATCTCTCGGAAGTCCTGGTCGAACTAACCGAACAGTTGCGTGTGCTGCTAAGAGATCAATGCCCGTCCGTCAACCCGGAAATTTTGGAAGAAGCCAGAGAACTGTTGGACGACATGGGCAACAATGCGCGGGTCATTCATCGACATGGCACACGGGCGGAATCCATTGTCAAACGAATGAATGAGTTGGCGGAGAAGGGCACCGGAGCCTTCCAGGAAGTACCCCTGGTTCGCCTGGTTCGCCGGCATATGGAGAAAGTCGAGCAGTTGGACAAGGCAGCCGGCGTTCATTTAATCCAAGAATTGGCGTGTGAGCCCGTCATCCAGGGTGAGCCGCACAACCTGGGGCGGGTATTGGGCCATCTCATCGACAATGCTTTGGATGCCCTGAACGAACGGGCTGCCATGGAGGGTTACGAGGAATATCGTCCTACCCTAAAGGTCTGGTTGAAGGAAAATGAAGACCACGTGGAACTGGGTATTTGGGATAACGGTACCGGTATCCAGGATTCCGTGTGTCCGCACATCTTCGAACCCCTGTTTACAACGAAACCCTCCGGCAAGGGCAATATCGGCATGGGGCTTTCCATCAGCTACGATATCGTGGTCAGCGAGCATGAAGGAAAGCTTGATGTCGATTCCGAGTATGGAGTTTACACCTGTATGTTGATCTGTTTGCCTTATTCCGCGCAAGAGGCGGGTTAACTGTACCCAATAGTTTTTAAAATTTCTTGCACCTATTTGTTGGGAATCGGCGCATTTGTTATTAGGAGCGTCTATTCATCTCTATGTAGGAACTGCCATGTATCGAAGCCACCATCACCTGGGTTGCTGCATTCCCAGCATCACGACCGTGAGTGTTCAGGACGCGCGCAAAATCATCACGCGATCCTTGCCGCTCTGCCGGGGCGATTGGCTGGACCCGGAATCGTCGGGCATGATTCGTCCGCCCGTTTCACGGTAGGTCAGGTGACCGCTGCCACTTTGAACCATACGGTTCTTAAGCGACATCGGTCTCCACGATCAACGGATAACAAGCCGTAACCGTCGCCGGTTACGATAATCACCTTGTCTTTGAAACGATCTATGATCGACTCCGCGGCCGTTCGGCCGGGTCAGTCGGCCCTGATGTCGTAGCGCATCATGGCGTCGCCTCGCCGAATATACAGAAAGCCGCGGCTGATCACCGGGTGCGCCCAATGCTGACCGCTACCCTCGTTGACGGAAAAGGTACTGATCGGTTCCAATTCACCGGCCTTCGGGTCTATGATGCCCACTCGTCCGCGTTCGCCGTAACCATAGATCAGGCCGTCCGCGTAAATGATAGAGCCCTTGCCGACCCCGCGCCCCTTGGCGATAACTTTGCCGGTTTCGGCATCGAGGGACATCCAGACTCCGCGACTGTCGGCGCCGTAGATTTTGCCGTCCAGCACGATACAGCCGCCGTGATGAACGTCGAGCAACTTTTCGGTCCATAGCTTGCTGATTTTCTTGCCGTCCTCCGACAAGCGGAACATGGCGCCGCCCTGGCCGTAACCGTCGGTCACATAGATATCATTACCGTTGAAAACAGGGCTGTTGGCATGAATTTCATAGCTGCCCTTGTAGACGGTCTTCCACAAAACCTTGCCGCTGTCCAAGTCGATGCCGACAAGTTGACGAGCGGTCATGGTAACCAGTTGGCGAATGTTGCCGTTTTCCAGAATTCGCGGCGAGCAGTAACCGGACAGATCGCTCAGACCTTTGCTGGTCCAAATGGTGTCGCCGCTGTCTTTGTCCAGGGCGACCACGGTTGCATTCGGCGCCCCGGGAGTACAGATCAGCTTGTTGCCGTCGACCAGCAGGGATTCGGTTATGGCCCAGCGGGGAATCAAGCGGCCGGGGGAAACATTACCGCCGAAGCGTTTCAAGGTGTCAACCGTCCACAGTTTCTTGCCGGTTTCGGCCTCGAAACAGGAGACCACGCCCAAGCCGCTGATCAGGTAGGCCTTGCCGTCTACAATCGTCGGCGTGGATCGCGCGCCCTCGTAACCGGACCCGTCGTGCTCGGCTCCGTAGGCAACTTTGTAGATCTGCTTGCCGTCCGTGGCCGACAGGGCGAACAGGTAACCGGTTTTACCGATAATACCGGTGGTGTAGACCTTTCCATCTACCACGGAAACCGAGGAATAACCCTTGCCCAGACCCGAGGCTGTCCAATCTTTGCGAGGGCCCGCGTCCGGCCATTTCTTCAGCAGCCCGGTTTCGGGGAAGATTCCGTTTCTTTGGGGGCCGCGGAACTGGGGACTGTCGGCAGCCGTATACAAAAGCGAAAGGAAGAGAATGCAGTGCGACAACATAGAGAACCTCGATCTACATGACTGTTACTCGCAACAAATGGCGAGATGGAAAGTGAAGGCAAGAAAAAAGCCCGGCGGGGGTGCCGGGCTCATAGGGTTAAAGTCGATCCTGAATGCATTTAGTATGCGTAAATCAGGTAATAGCTTTCCTTGGGTTGCCAATCCGCGTGAGCCGGAAAGGTTTTTCCGTTGACCAACTCAGCGAGGTTATCGGATCCGCCGAAGGGGTTGACATGTTCAACCAGGCTCATGCTGCCGTCGGCCGCAACCCGGATCACCCCGATACCGGCCGTGTAACCGGGAGCGGCGCCGGAACCCTTGCCGCGGAACGGAACCACGGAGGCCAACGGAAATTTGTTGGGATCGGCGTCTTTGCCCATGAGCTTGTCCAGGTAAGGTGCGACCTTCTGGGCGGCAGCCTTTGCCTTGCCTACCTCAGTGGCGAATTTTTTCTTGGTTTTCTTGTGCGTCTCCATGAGAGCCAACAGTTTGACGCCGCCCACCTTGGCAGCGTGATCGATCATCCAGGGAATCTGCTTGCGCTTGACTTTTTCCAACAGCGCTTCATAGACATCGACACTTTCGTGGTTGCTCATGTGGATGGCGGCTTTGATCATGCCGTCCGTCAATTTGGGTTCGCTCAGTTTGCCGCGAAGATAAAGATAGAAACCCATGTTGTTCTTGCGGCTGATGTCAACAAACTCGAAATCGTTGGGGCCGAGACTGGGATCGATATTGGCCTCTTCGCATAATTCGATGAATTTGTTGTAAAGCTGAGGATTCTGAACCCGAATCATGCCGGACATGGCGGCAAGTCGAACTTTCATAGGCGCGGTTTCATCGTTGGCGTAGGGCTCGAAAACGATGGGGGCCAGGTTGCGACCGAACGTGGCCAGCATACTCAGAACCATGGCGCGACCATCGGGGTCCGTGACCTTGGCTACCGCTTCGTTCAGGGTGTTGCGGAAGCGCATCAGGTCCTGGTACATGAACATCTGCGCGTATTTCAAACGCGTTTCCTTGCTCATTTCCGGCAAGTTGCGCATGATGGTGCGCTGACCGCCCGCCTGAAAGTGTTTGATCAACTGAGTCGCGCCCTCGGCGGTTGTCTGGTCTTTGATGAGCACTTTTTCCAGTTTCTCGCGATCGGGCAATTGCCCGAATCCGAACGCGGTGAACAGCATGCCCAACATCATTAGCCTAAAAATCATATACCCCCCATGGAATCAGTAATCGAAGCGACTGTTCCGAATAGATCGTAACCGTATATCTTGGCCCCATAATTGAACCGGATTTTGAAATAGGTTGCAAGACCGAATCCGATGATTTTGCCTAAAGATGCATCCTTTTTACCAGCCTTTTACCAAGAACGCACGAATTCACCATCATCGGCTGATTATGAATGCGCTATTCTTTGACGGATGGTCTCATATAAAAACGCGGATACGGCGGCGCCCACATTTAGCGAGTTCAGCCTTCCGTGCATAGGCAGCGCGGCCAGGTGATCGCAGGTCTTTCGGGTCAAGGGTCGCAAGCCCCGGCCCTCACTGCCGAATACCAACAGGGTCATGCCGGTAAGGTCGACCTGGTGCCAGGGCGAGGCTTCCGCCGCGCCTTCGCAGCCCACGACCTGGAAGCCCCGTTCTTTGGCGGATTCCAAGCATTGGCGCAGGTTGGTCGCCTCGATCACCGGCACCCAGGCAAAGGCCCCCTGGCTGACTTGCGCCACGGTCTGGTTGAGGTGGATGGAGCGGTGCCGCAATAGAATGAGACCGTCTACGCCCGCACCCTCGCAGGTGCGCAGGATCTGGCCCAGGTTCATGGGGTCTTCCACCTGGTCCAGGGCCACCAGAAGCGGTGTGCCGGTGCGCGGTTCCAGGTTGTCGAGAAAGTCATCCAGGTCGTGCAGCGGCTCGCGGGTGACCAGTGCGGCGATGCCTTGGGAAGCGGGGCCGTAGGGCGAATCTTTTCCCTGTAGACCGGAAACCCGATCGCCCATTGCGGCCAGCACCTTACCCGTCTCGGCCGGCACGCGGCCCGGATCGGCCCAGACCCGGCTCACCTTGACATGAGGCGAAGCCAGGCACTCGCGAACCCCGTTCAGGCCGGTGATATACAACTCTCCCTCGGCTGTTTTCCTGAACCCCGCTTTCCGGTCCCTGCCGCCGTCCCAGCGGGCTGACCGCGATTGCCTGGGTTTGTTTCGTTTCATCTTTCCCCCGGGAAAGGCGCGGGCCCCGAAGGGCCCGTGCTGTGACTATAGAGAATTCAACATTTCTATATTCATGCGAACACCCACGCCGATTCCGCCCGAGGGGTGGTAGTCCGTGGCTTTTTCGTAGAGACCCGGCGCGATATCGCAGTGGGCCCACTGGAAATCGCCGGCGAAGCGCTGTAGGAACAGGCCGGCCGTAATGGTGCCGCCCCAACGCGTGGACGAAATATTGGAGACGTCCGCCGTCTCGCTTTTCAGGAACTCGTTGTACTCGTCCACCAGAGGCAGTTGCCAGAAGTTTTCATAGACCGATTGACCGGCCTCCAGAATGCCGTCCACCAGCGGTTGATGGTTGCCCATGACCGCGCAGACATAGGGGCCCAGAGCCACCAGGCAGGCGCCGGTCAGGGTGGCGAAATCCACCACGAAATCGGGATTGTAGCGCTTGGCGTAGGTCAAGGCATCGGCCATGATGAGGCGACCTTCCGCGTCCGTATTGTTGATTTCCACGGTCAGGCCTGAAAGCGAGGTCACCACGTCGCTGGGACGGGTGGCCTTGGCGGAGGGCATGTTCTCTACCGCGGGAACCAGGCCGATGACCCGGTGCGGGCAACCGGCGTCGCGCAGAACGCTCATGGTGCCGATGACGGTAGCGCCGCCGCCCATATCGCCCTTCATCTCGGGCATGTTCGCGCCGGGTTTCAGTGACAGGCCGCCGGAATCGAAGGTAACCGCTTTGCCGACCAGGACCACGGTTTTGCCGGAGGGCTGCTCGGGCTCGTACTCGGTGATGATGAAACGACCGTCGCGATCGCTGCCCTGGGCAACGGAAATCATGGCGCCCATGCCCGCTTTGCGACATTCTTCTTCAGTAAGCACGCTCGCCTTGTAACCGCATTCCTCGGACCAGGCCAGAACCTTCTCGGCCAGGGACTCGGGATAAAGATGGTTGGCGGGCATTTGGCAGAGATCGCGGGCGCGCTCGGTGCCGCGGGCAATCTTCTGCCAACGGGCTACCTTGTCGCGGTAGTCGCGGGTATCGTGCAGGGTCAAGGTTTCCAATTTGCCCGGCAGTTTGTCTTTTTCGCTTTTGAGCTCGGTAAACTGATAGTCGCCCAAGATGAAGCCTTCCACGGCGGCGCGCACCGCGTCGTCGCCTTCCAGGCCGTCCAGGCTGAACAGGATCTCTTGAATTCCCTTCCCGCGCAGGGCTTTCCAGGCCCGGGCCGTTGCGCGACGCAGGTCGTTGTCTTTTTCCAGCTTCTCACCGACATTGAAAATCAGAAGGCGTTGGGCCTCGACGCCCTTGGGGTCGGTCACGTAGACAGAGCCGCCGAAGCTCTTGCCCAATTCACCTGATTCGCCGAATGCTTTTGCCTGCTCGGCAACCGCCTCGGGACCATTGATCAAATCCCCGTCTTTGGTGGCCAGCACCACCATGCAGCGGTGCTCGATGCCCGCCGCGTCATCCGCTTTCCATTCTATCTTCATGACAGCTCCTCATGGTTCGAAGGTCGTGCCGGCCCATCATAGCCCAACGGTTGGGGATTGCAAGTCTCAAAAGTCTCAAGTGCAGGATGTCGTCAAAATCAAGGATGTGCGGGTTGTCATGTGTGTATCCGGCGCCGAGCCGATCTTCGCGAAAAAACAGAAAGAAAGTCGGCCTATAAAACAATCGGGTGAAACCCCATCCTGCAGAACCACTTTTTGGTCGAAAGATATTTTGTCGTTCCCGGTTTGGACCCCTCCGGCGATCTCTACTCCGGCCCAGGAAACCGGCGAGATGGACACCACGGAACATCATGATGCCGGTTCGAAGATGCGGTAGCCCCGGTTGCCGAAGCAGTAGATCAAATAGGGCAGCACGGTTTCCTTGGGGGCGGCGTCGCGGCGCTCTGCCGTGTAGGCGGCCAGTTTGGCCAG
>JASJCB010000253.1 GCA_030066195.1 Acidobacteriota bacterium | reverse complement strand
ATCTGGGCCGGGAATGCGGCTATTGCCGTGGCGCTGGTAGGTTACCTCAGTGTCTTTTTCCCCGTCCTGGGTGAGAGCCGGTTTGCCGGGGCCTCTGCCGCCGTTACCGCTGTCTGGCTGCTCGCCGCCGTCAATATTGCCGGGGTTCGCCAGGCGGGTTTGTTGCAGTTGATTACCACCGCCCTCAAGTTGGCGCCGCTTTTGATCATAGGCCTTGTGGGCGTTTTTGCCGCGGACGCCGCCAATTTCACGCCCAATCTTCCACCCGAGCAAACGGGTTTGAATGCGTTGGCGGCTGCCGGCGCCATTACCCTTTGGGCCTTCCTGGGTTTGGAGTCCGCCACCATTCCGGCTGAAAATGTGGTCGACCCGCGGCGCACCATTCCCCGGGCAACCGTATTCGGCGTATTGGGCGCCGCGGTCGTTTACATCCTTGGCAGCATCGCGGTCATGGGTGTGGTGCCGCCCGACCAATTGGCTACCTCCAACGCGCCCTATGCCGATGCAGCCGCCTCCCTGTGGGGTTCCGGCGCCCGTTTGGCCATTGCCTGCGGGGCCGTGATTGCCACTTTCGGCGCCTTGAACGGCTGGATGTTGTTATCCGGTCAGGTGCCTTACGCCATGGCGTTGGACGATATGATGCCGCCCGTTTTCAGGAAGTTGTCCAAGGGCGGCACGCCCTATTTCGGGATTTTGTTTTCCAGCATCATCATAACCTCCCTGCTATTGTTGAACTTCGCGGGCACCCTGGCCAAAACCTTCGAGTTCATTGCGCTATTGGCCACGCTGGCCTGCCTGGTGCCCTACGTCTATTGTTCCTTTGCGGAAATGCTGATCCGCTTGCGGCAACCGGAACTGCCGGGGCGGCTCGGTCCCTGGGGTATGGCGCTCAGCATGATCGGCTTTGTATACGTTATGTGGGCCGTTGGCGGGTCCGGCGAAAGAACGGTATACTTGGGATTCTTGATGATTACGGCCGGTATCCCCGTTTACGCATGGCTGCGCAGGGCTCGGCCCGGGAGTGATGCATGACTACCTTTCAATCCGATGTCCGCCCCATCCGTCGGCTGGTGTTGAAACACGCCCGCGACGCCTTTTTGAGCCAGGCCCGCGTGGATGCTCAGTGGCAGGAGTTGAACTACCTGGACCGACCGGACTTCATTCAATCTGTCGCCGACTACGACAAGTTCGCCGGGCTGATGGAAGCATGCGGTATCGAGATTCACTACCTGGCCCAGGACAACACTTTAACCATGGATTCGCTTTATCCCCGCGATGCGGCCATTGCCACCGATCGCGGCATGATTTTATGCAACATGGGCAAACCCGCCCGACGCGACGAACCCACCGCGAAAGGCCGGCTGTTCGAAAAGTTGGACATTTCCGTTTTGGGTCGCATCCAGGGCGAGGGCTATATCGAGGGCGGCGATGTCGCCTGGGTGGACGAACACACCCTGGCCGTGGGACGCGGCTACCGCACCAACGACGAGGGGATACGACAGTTACGAGCACTGCTGGACGATAGTGTCGACCTGGTCACCGTCCCTCTGCCGCACTACAAAGGCCCCGCCGATGTCTTTCACCTGATGTCCTTCTTCAGTCCCATAGACACGGACCTGGCCGTGGTCTACTCGGCCCTGATGCCGGTGCCGTTCCGAGAATTGCTATTGGCCCGGGGTTATCAACTGGTGGAAGTGCCTGACGAAGAATGGGAAATGGCCTGTAATGTGTTGGCGGTTGCGCCGCGAAAGGTAGTCGCCCTGGAAGGATTCCCCATTACCCGCAAGTTGATGGAAGAGGCCGGCGCCGAGGTCTTGACCTACCCGGGCGCGGAAATCAGTCAAAAGGGTTGCGGCGGTCCCACTTGCATGACCCGGCCGCTGGATCGTGAATAATTAACCATTGTCGAACGACATGTTGCCCGAGCAAGCCGAAAACATCATGCTAAAATGTGCCGCTGCTTCGCCCTTTTTCCCCAAAAAACCGAAAGCCGGGGCGGGCGCCATCCCGGATGCATGAACACGGAGTGAATATGTCTGACAAGCCCCTTTACCTCAAACAAAACGTCGTCATGGAGCCGCTCATCAATCAATGGTACGCCTGGCCCATGCTGGTAGCGCCTCATACCTACGCCATGATCATGGCCAACTGGCATATGAAAATTATGGAGTCCTATATCAAATCGCCGCGCATGCACGCCAATGCCGTCAAGAATCCCAAGATGATCGGCGGCCCCTTTATCGACCTGCCCGGCGACCAGTCCGGCCTGGTCAAGGAATTGATGAACCGCACCCTGACCGAGAACGATGACCTGGTAGAAATAGCGGCAGCCATCAAGGAGTTGGACACCCTTCTGACCAATGAAGCTCGCGGGAACTCGCTGCTGAGTTTCTATCCGCGCATTCCCGAAATGCTCCAGGGTTTCGTGGAACTGGGCTACGACCTGAACAACAATCCTTCCGTCCGCTATATCGAGCGTATGTTCTACAACAGCGCCTTCTACAAGCGCGCCCGCGAGAAGCAGTCGATTCAACTGACCATGGTAGACGCCGACCATCGCGCTTTCGCCCTGTCTACGCCGCGTTTCCCCGACGCGACCCATCTGAACTACAACATCCCCTTCGACAGCGATGTTTGGGACCGGCTGTTCAAAATGCGCGAAGCGCCCGCGCCGCTCAGTAATATCGCCGAACTGATCCCCGAGGACCCCGAGGAACGCGCCTACTTCGAAAGTTTCTTCACCGAGGAAACACCCCAGGCGAAAGGGCGCGACCGTCAAACCATCGACGGCAAGGGTATTCGGGTCAAGTACTTCGGCCATGCCACCCTGCTCATCGAATCGCCCAATTGTTCCATTATGACCGATCCCGTGGTCAGCTACAAAATCAGCGACACCACCGTTTCGCGCTACACCTATGAAGACCTGCCCGAGGTGATCGACTACGTGGTGCTGACCCACAATCACCAGGACCACATCCTCTTTGAAACCCTCATTCCCCTGCGTCACAAGATCAAGAACATCATCGTGCCCAAGTCCAACGGCGGCACTTTGCAAGATCCGTCCATCAAGTTGGTGCTGGAGAGCACCGGTTTCAAGAATGTCATCGAGATGGAGGAATTGGAGTCTATCGACGTACCCGACGGGCAGATTACCGGCTTGCCCTTCTTCGGCGAACACGGCGAGCTGCATATCCGCAGTAAGTTGGCCTACCATGTCAAGCTCAACGGAAAGGCGGTGGTTTGCGCTGCCGATTCCAATAACCTGTCGCCGCGAATGTACGACATGATCCGCGAGATGTTCGGTTCCATCGACCGAATCTTTATCGGCATGGAGTGTGCCGGTGCGCCCATGTCCTGGCTTTACGGTCCCTTGCTGACCAAACCCCTGGAGCGCCGCCAGGACCAGGAACGCCGACTGGACGGTTCCGATTGCGAGAAGGGCCTGAAGATGATCGCTTCGCTGGACAGCAAATACGCCTATGTCTACGCCATGGGCCAGGAGCCCTGGTTGACGTTCATTTCCAGCATCAAGTACACGGAAAAATCGAAACCGATCGTGGAATCCAACGCCCTGATCGCCGCCTGTCAGGAGAAAGGCATTCACGCCGAACGGCTCTACGGCTGCAAGGCTCTGGCCTGGTAACCGACGAGTACGCGGGCCCGACCGGGCCCGCCTCGATTGCAGGTACCGAAGACCGGCCGCGCTTTGCCGCGCCGGCCCCTTGGCGAGTTTCCAGAATCAGACGCCGAAATAGGAGCGGTAGTAATCCTGCCACTGACTGTTGCGTTGTTTTTTGAGGATAGCCTCGATGCGGTTGCGGATGTTCTCGTCGGCGCGATAGATGCGCAATGCCTGGAAGACCGAGCGGGCATGCCGTTTATTGCCCTCCTCCAGTAGACCCAACAGGAAGTCCTGCGATTCCCGGCTTCGCATCAAAGCCAGAGGCAGAATCAGCCGGTCCTGTTTGGCGGGGACATGATTTGCGTCCCAGTAGCGACGCAGCACCTCGAACGCCTTGGGATGACGTGACTCGCCGATGGCGAGGGCGGCCGATTCGGCCAATTCGGGATCCGGGTCGTCCAGGTAGGCTTGAGCCAGATCCAGGGATTTGTCCGGGTTGATGCGCATCAGGGAAGCGAAACATTCGGCGATGACCCCGGATTCCGGGTCGCCGTTCAACAACTTGAAACGCAGCAACACTTCCGCCGCCTCGCTGCCCAGGTGACCCATGGCCTGAACCACCAGTTGGCGGGTATCGGCTTCCTTGTCCATGAGCAGGTCCACGGCCAGGTAGTGGATATCGCGATAACCCAGCGAAACCAGGGCGCCGAAGGCCAGACCGCGTAACTCGGAGGCGGTGTCCTCCGGCGGGCCGTAGGCCGATTCCAGCTGGCGACAACGGGCGGCGGCCAGGAAGATCTCGGCCCGCTCGCTTTCCATGCGGGCCAACGCATCGATAATCGCCTGTTTGATCTCACAGCCGGGATCGGTTTCCTTACCGCCGCGACGGTGGGTTTCGAACAACTCGGCCAGCAGATCCTCGGGAAGGCCGCGAGGCGTTGCCACCAGCAGCTTCAAGGCCCGCGAAGCCAATCGGGGATGACCGTTCAGGAAACCCATGACCTCGGTGTATTCAGCCGTGGTCATGGTGTCCGGGTCCAGTCGTGCGACCAGTTCCAATTGCTCCTTAAGGCCCTTTCTCTTTGCCACGCGTCTTACCTTGTGATGACGATGTCCCGGGGATCGGTGTAGAGCAGGGTCAGGTTGTCGTAGCCGACTGCTTTTCCGGTGACGCGCACGGGTTCGGCAACCATGTCCAGCACTTCCTTGTTCATGGCGCGGCCCTCGGGAGAGACCAGGATGAAGTAGCGCGCATTGCCTTCCTTGTCCTTGACTACCAGCGCGGGCGGAATGCCGCCGCTGATGCAACGGACGGCGCAAGCCTTGTGCACTTTCAGGTTACCGGGTTTCATGACGCCCAGGAAACACTTGCTGTCCACGATCTCGCCGGCCAGGGTGATCTTGCCCAAATCGCGACCGAACAGGTCGTCCTTGGGAAAGCCGGGATCCTCCAACACTTCGATCGGATCGTCCGACACTTCCAGCATAATCTGGTCGTCACGGTAGATCATGCTGCCTTTCAGGCGGACCTTCTTTCCGTTCAGTCCCTTCACCGCGTTGTTTGCGCTGAACTTGCCGAAGACCACGAGGGTGTACAGGGAGTGAGTAGGACTCTGATAGGCGCGGCCCGGTCGCTCCATGCGCAACATGGGGAACGGTTCCTCCACGATCCAACCCTCGAAGTTGCGATAGGTGCCGAATTCGAAGACGCCCGGGTCGGGGGGCCGTTGACTCATGACCAGCACCAGGGAGGTAGCGGCAACCGCAAGCAGCATCAGGATGACATGGAGACGGACGTATTTGGCAATGCCCGGCGGCGCCTTCTCCGTGTAGCCGACATAGAATTCCTTGTCTTCATGAGGTTTCATCTGCGACCTCCGTCAACACCGATGACAGCCGGCTCCACGGGCGTGCCCGGCGGGTTGGGAATGGGATGCAGCATGACCCGGTCGCCGCGCAGTTTGACGCGGAAGGTAGGCACCTTGTCCTCGAACGGCGCCGGGGCGCGGCCGTCCTCGGGCCGGTACTGGAAACCGTGCCAGGGGCAGGTGACGCAACCGTCGATGATCTTGCCCTCGCCCAAGGGTCCGTTTTGGTGGCGGCAGACGTTGGATATAGCGGAGATCTTGCCGTCGTATTTGAAAATGGCCACGCGCTCCCCGGACATCGAGACGATGCGCGCCCGCTTCTCCGGGATCTCGAAGACACCGCAAACATCGATGTAGTCGGTGCCGTGGGCGCGTTCCTTGACCCGAACCTTGTCGCGGTAGCCGGCGGCGATGTGAAGACCCACAACCAGGACAATCCCCACGGCCATGGCTACGGCGGGAATAGGGCTGGTCTCGGCCTGAAGAACGCCCAGCACCACGTGACCGACCAGCAAAAGGTAGGCAAGGTAAACGCCCATGTGCAGGATTTTCCAAACCGGCGGGGTCAGGTTGCGCAGCCAGAAGTCGTGACTGGTGGCGGCCATCAGGAACAGGATGATCAGCGCAAAGAAACCCAGGGGCTGGAAGGGGAACCCGCCCAGGCTGTCCACGGCCGTGTTGGCGGTGAAGATGCTGACGATGGGATTGGCGTCGCCTATAGCGTGGTATTGCATGGTAACCAGGAAAGCGTGGATCAGGGCGGTCAGGAACATGGTTACGCCCATATGGCGGCGATTGTAAAGCAGGGGCAGAAACCTGGTATCCAAACGGCACAGCGGGCCGATCATGAGGATGATGTGCAGCAGCACCATGGCGGCGGTGCCGAAGGCGCGGATGAGCAGGGTTTCGATGGTGGCGGTCGGAAAGAAAATAAAGCCGCCCACAATGAACACGATCAGGTACAGCAGCACGCCCAGAACCAGGATGCGATCGTAGACCTTCTTTTGGGGATTCCACCCCACGGCCTGGTAATTGAGACCCATTCAAAACTCCTCAGA
The DNA here is from genome assembly GCA_030066195.1 of Acidobacteriota bacterium. Classification (GTDB taxonomy): domain Bacteria; phylum Acidobacteriota; class Holophagae; order Acanthopleuribacterales; family Acanthopleuribacteraceae; genus JASJCB01. Next base: position 9,663 of record JASJCB010000253.1, on the reverse strand, counting down.
CGGTCTGAATTCGCCCTCATAAGCTTCTTTGCTGGGTAGGGCGCAAGATGCAATGTGTTTGTCCCAGGCCAGGCTGTAGAGAAAAAGGCGACCGTTTCGTTCGTAGGCCGTGGGGGGCAATTGGAAACGACGGGCCTGTTTGGCGGAGAGGGTGCCCAGCAGGTAGGCGTTTTCGCCGGCTACCTCGGTGCTTTCGCCCTCCTGCCACATCACCAGGATGTCGGGTTCCTCGAAGGCAACCTTGGGAGCCAATTCCAGAATCATGCGTTTGCTGGTGCCGTAAAGGCGGGTTTCGATGGTGAGTTCGCCCCAAAGGGTGTCGTCGTTCAACCACCATTGACCGCTGACCGCGTGATCCTCGGGCCGAACCGGGGCAAACCGGTCCACCTCGGCGGGCAGTTGGCGCACCAGTAAACTGCCGATTAACAGGGCGGGCGCGGCCGCGGCCATGACAAGGAAAGCAACGCGATGTGCGGTTCTCAATTGAGCAATCATTTGTCGCGCCCCCATTTCTGGTGTTCCATTTTGCGGGCCATTTGAAGATGGCTGTTGAATTCCCGAGGGGCCTCATCCGTGCCTTGACGCAGGCGACGCAGCATCAACGGCCACAACGCGGCGACGCCGGGAAAAATCAGGATGCGAAAGCCCCGACTCCCTTCTTTGGCAAGCGGATCTACCCTGCCGACGCCCGTGCGGACAAAGAACAAGGCAAAGATAAAACCCGCCAACAGGTATAGAGCCATACCGTAAACCAGTACCTTGGCTAACAAGAGTTCCTCCTAGAATCTATGGACGCCATTGTAACAAAATAAATTGACGGGATGTTCCAACAGAATGTCATTTTTTTGGCAGGACTTACAACATGAACCACGGCCCGTCGTGTCGGTCGCGGGATTGAGTTAACTCCCTCTCCCCGGCGATCCTCATCTCATCAGGGCTATGCTAGAATGCGGCAACGGAGGTCGCCATGATCGCTGCAGTCATACTTTATTTGATGTCGGGAGGTTCGGCCGTGCCCATGGAAACCGCGTGTAAGCAGGAAGTGGTTCAACTCCACCAATTCTTCCAGGACTGGTTCAACGGCGAGTTGCCGGATACAGATGCCGCCTTTGCCCGTTTTGCCGACGTCATGGCCGACGATTTTGCCATGGTGGTTCCCGGGGGCGATCATGTTCCCCGTCCCGCCCTGATGACAGGGTTGCGCGGCGCCCATGCCAAAAACAAGGCCGCGCCCTGTCGCATCTGGATTGAATCCATGGCCGTCCGCCCCCTTGGCGACGGTCTGTTCCTGGTTTCCTACCAGGAATGGCAAGACATGGACGGCCGCACCAGGGGACGCCGGAGCACCGCGGTCATGCAGCGTGTCGAGGGCAAGCCCAACGACCTGGTCTGGCTGCATGTCCACGAAACCTGGATGCCCGAGGGGTCTTAAACGGCCCTCGCGAGGAGTTGACCATCGAACATTTGGATGTCTTGATTATAGGAGCCGGCATTTCCGGGATCGGCGCCGGTTGCCACCTGACCATGAAATGCCCGGATCGTTCGTTTACCATCCTGGAGGGGCGCGAGGCCATCGGCGGCACCTGGGATCTGTTCCGCTACCCCGGCATCCGCTCCGATTCCGACATGCACACCTTCGGCTACGCCTTCCGCCCCTGGGTGGAGAAGCGGGATATTGCAACCGGTGAGTCCATCCGCAACTATCTCCGGGAAACCATTCGGGAATACGGCCTGGAAAAGAAGATCCGCTTCAGCCACAGGGTGAGCAGGGTTGCATGGTTCCCCGAGAGCGGCAAGTGGATTGCCGATGTGGAGAACCAACAAGCCGGCCGAACCTTTCAAATCAGCTGTTCCTACCTGCTCTCCTGTACCGGTTACTACAACTACGCCGAGGGTCACCTTCCCCATTTCAAGGACTACGAGCAATTCAAGGGCACCATCGCTCATCCCCAACACTGGCCCGAGGATTTGGATTACAAAAACCGGCGGGTGCTGGTCATCGGCAGCGGCGCCACCGCGGTGACCCTGGTGCCCGCCATGGCCGCCGACGCCGCTCATGTGACCATGTTGCAGCGTTCACCCGGTTACGTATTCTCCCGCCCGGCAGAAGATGCCATTGCCATAAAACTGCGCCGTTGGCTGCCTGGCAAATTGGCCTATCGCCTGACCCGCGCCAAAAACGTGTTGCTGGCCATCTACCTCTACACCATGTCGCGGCGCAAACCGGACAAGGTCCGCACTTTCCTGCGCAACATGGTCAAAGAAGGCGTGGGCCCGGACGTGGATGTGGACGTGCATTTCAACCCCGAGTATCGGCCCTGGGACCAGCGGCTGTGCGTGGTGCCGGACGGCGACCTGTTCCGGGCTCTGCGCGAGGGCTCCGCCTCCATCGTCACGGATCACATCGAGCGCTTTACGGAAAAGGGCGTCAAACTGGTTTCGGGCGCCGAAATCGAAGCCGATATCATCGTGCCCGCCACGGGCCTGGCTTTGCAGTTCATGGGCGGTATCGAAATGGTCGTGGCCGGCAACAAAATAGAATCGGGTGACCTGGTCTGCTACAAGGGCATGATGTACAGCAATATTCCCAACTTTACGGCGGTGATGGGTTACACCAATGCATCCTGGACGCTGAAGGCCGACCTGACCTGCGATTACGTCTGCCGCCTGCTGAACTATATGAAGAAACGCGGATACCGAACGGTGGCGCCGCTATGGCGCGAGGAAGCGGAGGCGCATGAACCCCTGATCGGTTTGAAAGCGGGCTACGTGATGCGCGCCTTGGAGGTCATGCCCAAGCAGGGGAACAAATTCCCCTGGCGAACCCGCAACGACTACATCCGCGACCTGTTCGCCATCCGCTTCTCCAAGATCGATGACGGCGTGTTGGCGTTCGGCAAATAATCGGTTTTCGTTGGCATGTAGGGTTTCTGTTAGTTCCGCGTCATTATGGGTAAAGGGGGGAACCCAGGTTATGCCGTTCACCACGGACGGTGGATAGATCACCGTCTTATGCCAGGAAGCATTTTTTTGATCCTGACAGTCACGGTGCCTCGTTAGATGTGAGCTTCAAAAGGGTTTGGGCAGCCGAGTACGATGATTTTGTTTTGCCGGCAAACCCTCTGTAGCCGGCTCTGTATAAATACATGAATGGTCTTTTTTCTGAGCGTATTCTCTTGGGTATCCCTGGAAAGGATGGAAGATAACTTATCAAGCATCAAGCATCAAGCATCTGGTTTTGATAGTCTTCGCGAATATCTAAAGTCGTTTACATGGGTTGCCTATTTCGACTCCTTGGAAAAATACGGGCCGGGTCCGGTTCCTAACTCTTGCTATTGCCCCCTTTGCAGAAAGTTCACATCGAACGGTAATACATGTCACTTGATCCATTTACGTGGATCGTATTAAGATACGTTTCATGAATGGTTCAGGGTTGACGTATAAGCCCGCGCTCTTGTGCCGGCCGTCTATTCACTGCCATTCAGCAATTTTTACTACCTTAACAGGAGCATTTATGTTTAAGAAATTACTTCTCTCCCTTTCTATGTTTGCGTTTCTGGGTCTGGGTGTCAGCCAGGTGATGGCTGCTTGGGAAATTCTTCCCGACCAGTCTTGCTGTGCTTCCACCTGGAACGGCGCTGATTTCGCCCTGGCTATCAGAGAGGGCGGCCCCTACAACCTGGTGACCTGCTACTATTTTTTCCCTGGTGACTATACGCTTGTCCCCGGTCCCAGTTGCTACGAAAGAGGATACTAAGAACGTCCTAACCGGTGGCCCTGGTGACCGTCTTCCCTTGACAGCCGGGGCCACCCTCCGGGATCAAGAAAACCGGAAACATCCGTTGACCTTGTGTCCGCACCAGGGTACGCAAATAATCCTGAACCTGGTCATCTGCCCAAGGAGCGGTTGACGCCAGGGATTGATTCCCAGTGTTCCGAACCCGCGTGAAGGGATTTTGGCCGCAAAGAGGATGTTCACCCCGGGGAAGGCAGGCCCTATTCCAGCAAACAGGTCCATGCTGCCCGCCGCACTTTCATGTATTGCGGCCGGGATGACCATGCCGGTCACTGAGCGCTGCATACGCATACGCATAAGAGGGGTCTTCCAACGGCGTGCTGCTTTTCCTGGTTTGCAGGGAGGTATTCCCCCGGTGGGCACTGCTTGTTTTTCCATGCATAGAGATACCCCGGGGGAGTGTGGTGGTATGTGAGACCGGAACGGCCGGTCACCGGGGAGAGAGCCTGGTGCTTTAGCAATCAAAAGACGTATCACCAGCTTGCCGAATGCTTTCCGGTGACGGGAAATGGCGATCCTTGACCAGGATGGTCTTCCTCACCGCCGGAATATGCACAACCTTCACGGGCGGGTTCTTCGTTTTGAGAAAAATATTCGCAACCTGACCGTCATGACTGTCGCCGGCCTTTCCGGCGACTCGCAATCAACATTCGGTCTGTTATACTTCCCTGGCCGCGTTGGGTCGGCGGGAGCGAGAGACATGACGATGCTTTACAGGGTTACCAACTTAAAGGCGCCGCCCGGCTATGACGCCGAGGTCTTGCGCCGGATCATTGCCGAAATGATGAACATGCCGGTCGCCGCGATCAGTGCGCCGCGAGTCGTCAAGGAAAGCATCGACGCCCGCAAGAAACCAAAGATCATCATGGTCTTACAGGTAGAGTTCACCCTAACTGAGTCTCCCGAACAGCCGTTACCCAAGGATGTGCGCGCCGTAGGCCGCTCGCTGCTGGACATCCCCCTGCCCGATGCGCTGCAAGTGCTTGCCCCGGACCGCAAGCCCCAACATCCGGTAGTGGTGATCGGCGCCGGACCCGCCGGACTCTTCGCCGCGCTGGCCCTGGGCGAGGCCGGTGTGCCGACCCTGTTGTTGGAGCGCGGCAAACCGGTGGAGACGCGCATGCGCGATATCGGCCAACTGCGCTCCCACGGCACCCTTGACCCCGAAAGCAATGTTTGTTTCGGCGAGGGCGGCGCCGGCGCCTATACCGACGGCAAACTCTACACCCGTGTCAAGCACCCCTATGTGCGTTATGTCATGCGCCGCTTCGTCGACTTCGAGGCGCCGGAGGATATCCTGGTCAAGGCCCATCCGCACCTGGGCACGGATAAGTTGGTGCGTATCGTCAAGCGCATGCGGGAACACATCGTTGCCCAAGGGGTGGAAGTTCGTTTCGGCGCCCGAGTGGAAAATATCATGGTTCGCGACGGTGCCGTGCGCGGCGTCGTGCTTGCCGACGGAGAAGAGATTCCCGCGCATCGTGTCATCCTGGCCATTGGTCACAGCGCCAGGGATACACTGGCCGCGCTGCTCGATGCCGGCGTCACCGTCGAACCCAAACCGTTCGCCGTGGGCGTCCGCGCCGAGCATCCGCAGGCCATGATCAATCGCAACCAGTTCGGCAATGCCGAGCGCGATCCGCTGCTGGGCGCGGCGGCCTATTCCCTGACGCATCAGATCGATGATCCCTACCTGGAACGTCGTGGTGTCTACAGCTTCTGTATGTGCCCGGGCGGGTTCATCGTGCCCAGTCCCACCGAGCTGGATCACATGGCCGTCAACGGCATGAGCAACGCGGGCCGATCGAGCGCCTACGCCAACAGCGGCGTGGTGGTCCAGGTGGCCCCTGAGGACCTGGCGCGTCACGGCTACGAACATCACCCGCTGATGGGTATCGCCTTCCAACGAGATCTGGAAGCAAGGGTCTTCAAGAGCACCGCCATGCGTTACGCGGCGCCCGCCATGCGCATTTCCGATTTCGTCAAGAACAAGGCGTCGGGCAACCTCGCGGGCACCAATTTCCGCCCAAGGATCGAGCCCCACGACCTTTGGGAACTGCTGCCCGCCTGGATCGCCGAACCGTTGCGCGAGGGCCTGCTTGCCTTCGACCGCAAAATCAGGGGTTACGCCGGCAACGAGGGCAACCTGCTGGCCGTGGAAAGCCGAACCAGCGCGCCGATCCGCATTCCCCGTGAAGCCAACCTGGAATGCGCCTCCATGCCGGGTCTGTTCCCGATCGGCGAGGGCGCGGGCTACGCGGGCGGCATCGTCAGCGCGGCCGTGGACGGTTTGAAGGCCGCCGAACACATCATTACCGAGCTACGCTGAGCGATTGCCGGATTTGACACAACCCATCAGACGACCGTTTGATGGGTCGTTTCGCGAAAGACCTGAGTAATCGGAAGAAATACCCTGAAAACCCCTTATGGGAGCCGGTTGATCACAAGGTCAATAAAGCGAGCCTTTTGTCAATACCTGCCGCGTGTAACCTCCCCGCGTGTAACCTCACTCATTCCGATAACCACATTTCTTTACACCGAAGAGCTACCCGGCAACGTAAGCGTCAGCCTGACAGGGATGCCGGGCGGAGCCCACTCCGGCCGCTGTCTGAACCTCCACAACCCATTTTTCTTCTACCTTTAGATCAGTGTCCCCTGGTTTTGAAGGCTCCGGGCGTCACCGGTTGATTAAACTCGATGACATTGGCATCGGGGTCCCTGATGAATACAAACCGAGCATCCTCCAATTCGATCGGACCTTCTGTCAATGGTATGCCCAGGTGGTCAAGCTCGGTACAAGCGGCATCGAGATCCGGAACCTCCAGGGCAATATGGGTATAGCCGGTGGGTTTTTCTTGATGGTCCATGAGTAGATTCTGCTTGTCCTCCCCAGTGGCATTCAAGATAAAATTGAGCACAATACCACATGGGTGCTTCATGATCGCGACCGGCTCCGGACCGACCGGACCAACAACGAACACAAAACCCAACTGTTCGTAAAACGCTCGCGTAACAGACAGATCCATGACTCGGATTCCCACATGATTGATCCGTTGAATGTTCACCGTTTTCACTCCTTTCCCCGCGGATGATTTGTCTTCGGATGTTTGGCCGCAAGCCATGCTTCCAGCGGTGTAAATGGCTTGATTGCAAGGCGGTGAGCCTTGGCTATGCGGGATTCGGCCCCCGGACCCATATAGGTGTGTTCTTCGAAATAGCCCAGCATTTGGCCCAGTTCGTCAGCCTGGGGGTAAAAGTCGGCGAAAACTTCACGCGGGACTTGTTTGAAACCAAACGGCTCTCCCAAAACCATGGAAAAGGTTTTGACCACGGTCGCAAAATCGTATAACCCGGCAGCCATGGACAATGTTTCCCCCGCGCTCTCCCCAGGATTGGCGAACGCGCCCGCCACAAGACTCCCGAACTCTTCGATCGACCCCATGTGGATCACCTTCGCTTCCGGGTCGATGGGAAGAGTCCAGCCCTTGCGACCGTCGTCCATGGGCGAGGGCGCCATGTTTCCGATCAGATTCTCGAAGTAGAAGGGCGGCTGGACAATGGTGTATTTCGGAAAACCAGCTTCTCGAACTTGTGTGTCCATGCGCGCCTTGTCGGTAAAGTGGGGAACATGCCATTTTCCACCGCTGATGTCATGGACATTGGGAAGAGAAGACCAGATGAAATGATCGATGCCTGCTTCTGCCGCGGCTCTAATAGCCGCACCGGCTTGTTTGGTCTCATTGGTTCCGGGTTGCCAGAAATTGGTTACCAAAAATACTCCTTGAGCCCCTTCCAAGGCCGCTCTCGTTGCTGTTTCGTCGTCGAGGTCTGCAAAAACGGCTTCGTCCGCGGGGCCGCTGTACTTTTCGGGACGTCTGGTCAGGGCGCGAACATGATAGGTTCCCAGTTCGGCGAGCCGGCGAACCACGGAACCGCCTTGGGACCCGGAAGCTCCGAATACCGCGATCGTTGGTTTTGTCATGAAGGTATCCTCCGTTCATTTTGATATGAGTGAAGTGTAGAGTTAAGTTAAGACATTGTGTAGAGTGAGAACTTGGAAGTCTGCTTTGCAAAAAACGCAACGAGGTTAAAGGATGAATATTTCGGCCATTCGCTCCCTTCTGTTGGCCGCGGAACTCGGAAGCTTTGCCGCGGCCGGTGAACAGCTCAGGGTCCCCCCTTCGACCATAAGCCGAAGAATCAGCGAACTCGAAAATGATCTGGGTCAAAAAATACTGATCAGAACCGGTCGGGGTGTACGCGTCGCAGAAGAGGCGGGAGGCACTCTGATTCGCCTTCGGGATGTACTATTCGCGGTGGATGCCTGTTATTCGCCCCCTTCACCCATGCCGAGAATTCGGGTAACGGCCCCGGTGGAAATGAGTATGTCGCTGTTGCCCCGCGTGCTGCCCGAATTCGGCACCCAATTCCCAGATGTTTTTGTAGAGATCAATGGTCTCAACCGAAACCTCGGACTGATCGAAGAAGGTTTCGATCTTGCCATTCGTGCGGGCGCCCTGGTCGATTCGAGTTATTTGAGTAGAAAACTGCCGTCGGACAGGTTTCGGCTGGTCGCTGCGCCAAAAATGGCGGCCGGGATTCAATCCGCGGCCCAACTTGCAGTCACCCCTTGTGTGGAAGTCGCCGGCCCGCCGCCGGAACTGTCGGGTTATTGGAACGGTGAACGGTTTTCGGTACGGTCACCCGCTGTCGCGAAGTTGGATTCGTTTACCGCGGCACTGCCGTTGGTGTTGTCGGGAAAGGCCTATGCGGTGATGCCCAAACACGTGGCCGGAGATTATCTGGCTGACGGCAAACTTCACGAACTCACTGCCGTTCGGCTCGACGAAATAACCCTACACGCGCTCTACCCACGCCGACACCGTAAACAACCCGCCTTGTCCACCTTCATCGACATGGTCGCCGTGTTATTGGACCGGCAGTCCGGGTAAACGGTTTTTCTTTTCGATACCAAGCTCCAGGCAGACATGTGGATTGCCTTGGGATGACGGGCGCCGCGGCAGTTCGAAAGGGAAGAGTGATGGACTCGTTGTCCGGAAGCTCGATCGCCTGGGGCGAAATTTGAATCATCTCGTGAACATGGTAGCGGAACTTTCAGACCGAAGAGTTGCACTTCGTGTTCTAGACGCGAGAGCACCAGGTCGCAAATTTGGAAACTGGCCGTTTGCCGGGCATCGCCAGTTGCCGACCTGTGGTTCGCCCCATTGATTCAAGAGCACCAGACCGCAGATTTGGAAACCGACCGTTTATCGAATCAGGTAAAAGGCGGGTCTGGATTTCTGCCGAGTGGTCAACGAAATATAATGGTAGAATGACAGGTGAGGAGGTGATCATGCAACTTACAGAGCTTCGCACCAAAGCCCTGGCTCTCCAACCCGATGAACGAGAAACACTGGCCCATGACCTCCTCGACAGTCTTTCCATAGAATCAACAGGGGCAATCGATGAAGCTTGGTTGACCGAGATCGACCGGCGCATGGAAGATGTCGCAGAAGGCAGAGTCGACATGGTTCCCTATGACCAGTTTCGTGAAGAGATCAGGAAGAAAACCGGGTGGTAACGCTTCGCATTCACCCAAAGATAACTCACGATCTCGATGAAGCTCTTCAATTTTACGGCAGTCGTCAGCCGGGTCTGGATAAGGCTTTCCTGGAGGCCTTTGATCAAGCCGTAGAGAGCCTGACCTTCCAGCCGTTGCGTTGGCGAACATTCAGAGGAAAAGCACGCCGGGCTAGACTGAAGAAGTTTCCCTATGTCATCGTCTTCACCTTTGTGGATGATGTCATCGATATATTTGCCTTGATCCATGCCCGGCGACACCCGGATGCATGGACATCCAGGGTTGG
>JASJCB010000106.1 GCA_030066195.1 Acidobacteriota bacterium | reverse complement strand
TTCGTGCTGGGTCTGTTGGTGCACCTGCGCGACCGCTATGAAATAACCTCCAACCGCGAATCGGGTTACGGCCGCTACGACCTGACCATGCGGCCCCGCGACCCGGCAGAACGAGGCGTCGTCTTCGAGTTCAAATCTGCAAAGAGCGCGGACCAGATGGAAGCCGCTCTGCTGGAGGGCTTGGATCAAATCGAGTCGCGGCATTACGGCGCGGTGCTGGAAGAAGCCGGGGTTCACCTGCGCTCGGAGATCGCGGTGGTCTTCCACGGCAAAGAGGTCCGCATCCGCGCCCGCGAAGTAGATACCCGCAGGACCCCGGCCTAGACGCCGCCGATCGCTCTGCTCTTATCTATCGGACCAAGAGACAGTACACTACCTTTCTCCTGCCACGGTTTTTATCTGACCTCCCCGCTCCAGCTTTTACGGTAGTATTAGGTAAAGGCGGAGTTCTTCCGAAACGGATCAGTGCATGCCGACTCTGCTCTCGATCAGGAGCCTATGACCAATCAGCCTTCTCCCATGGCCCGGGTTCAGGAGATTGTAGAACAAGCCCTGGCCCTTCCTACCCAACAGCGCGCCGCGTACCTGGATGAAACCTGTGGCGCCGATGCCGTTTTGCGCGGCCAGGCCGAGCGATTGCTGGCCGTGGATGATGAAGCGCTCGACTTTTTGGAAAGCCCCGTTTTTCAGGTCAATCAGGACGAGCATCCCGCCGATATCGGACCCTATCGCATTGACGGCGAAATCGGGCGCGGCGGTATGGGCACGGTTTATCGCGCCGTTCACCAGGGCGATGAGATGGGTCGGCCCGTGGCTGTCAAGGTGCTCAAGCGCGGCATGGATACCGAGGACATCGTCCGCCGTTTCCATGCCGAGCGCGAGATCCTGGCCCGTTTGGAGCATCCCAACGTGGCGCGTTTGATCAGCGGCGGCACCACTCAAGACGGTCGGCCCTATTTCGTGATGGAGTATGTGGACGGCGAACCCCTCCACCACTATTGCGACAACCGCCAGTTGGATACGCGCGCCCGCATCGACCTGTTTCGCAAGGTCTGTTCCGCCATCTATTTCGCGCATCGCAACCTGGTGGTGCATCGCGACCTGAAGCCTTCCAACATCCTGGTCAATCGCGCCGGCGAGCCCAAGCTGCTCGATTTCGGCATCGCCAAGGTCATTCACGACGACCCCGAGGCCACCTATGTGCGCACCCGCACCGGCCTGCAGATGATGACGCCCGAATACGCGGCGCCCGAGCAAGTGACCGGCGGCATCGTCACCACCGCCACCGATATCTATTCCCTGGGCGTGGTCCTCTACGAGTTGTTGACCGGCCACCGTCCCTATCAGTTGAATGAACGCACGCCCGAGGCCCTGCGGCGCGCCATTCTGGACACGCTGCCCGCCAAACCCAGCACCGTCATCGGCCGCACGTCTTCCCGGCTGAACACAGACGGCAGCGTGCGCGAATTGACCCCCGCCTCGGTCTGCGCTGCCCGTCGCAGCGATCCCAAGCGGCTGCGTCGGCTGCTGGCCGGCGATCTGGACACCATCATCCTGACCGCCCTGCGCAAAGATCCCGAGGCCCGTTACGCTTCAGCCGAGCAGTTGGCCGAGGATCTGGGCCGTTTTTTGGACGGCTACCCCATCCTGGCCCGTCGCGAAACCCTCGGCGAACTGGTCTCTCGGGTAGCGCGCCACTACCGCAAGCGCCTGGCCGCGACCGCCCTGGTCTTCCTGCTGCTTCTGGCCGCGGTCGGGTACTGGAACCAGAAGCGCCGGGCGGAATTGGAACGGCGCATGCAATCTAACCTGCGCGATGTGTTCCTGGAAAATATCGCGCGCTTCGATCCGCTTTCCGGCAACTACGGGAAAGAGGTCGACGCCCGCACCTTCCTGGACGACACCCTGGAGCGCGCAGATACCAGGCTGGCCGATGATCCCGTCAACCTGGCCGCCATCTACAACACGTCCGGCAAGGTCTACCTGAACCTGGGCGACGGCGACCGCGCCTTCAACGCTTTCTCCAAAGCACTGGCCCTGCGTCCCCAAATCGGTGTCGCCGATCAGGAGGTTGTTGCCGATTCCCTGCTCAATTCGGCGGAGATCCTGTTCTTCTTGGGAGATCATGAGGACGCCCGCGATCACGCCGAGGAAGCAACCGCCCTTTTCCGCGAATTGTTCGGCAATGAGGACGTGCGTTACGCCAAAGCCCTGGCCATGCAAGCCGAAATCATCAATGCACTGGGGCAACCCGCACAGGCTTTGAACTTGTTGAACGAAGCCTACGCGGTTTTATGCAACAAGTCGGAGCCGCCGCCCGATCTGGTAGTCCAAAACCTGATGACCTTCGCTCTGGTCACTGACAGAATCAAGGGCCTCTCGCAGATGGGTATGTTTGAATGTGAATCGTGTACGGACGCCTTGAAGGAGGCCTACGCCCTACACAAGACGCGCATCGGCAAGCCCGACGGGCAATTGGCGATCCTGCTTTCAACCATGGCAGCGCAATACATGGGCAAGTTCGAGTTCAGAAGCGCCGCCGCCCTGTTGAAAAGCGCGTCGGAAATCCTGGAAACCCTGGTGGACAGCGGGCATCCCCGGTTGATCGAAATCTGGGTCAACATGGGCCGTACCTACAACCGCAAGGGCGATTTCGATCAAGGCATCCCCCTGGTGGAACGCGGCTTGGACATCGCCCGAAGGCTCTACCATCCCGACCATGAAAATTTGATGGCGATCCATTACCTCTTGGGTCTTGCCACCCTGGAAGCCGGGCGCATCGAGGAAAGCGAGATCTACCTGGAAAAAGCGCTGGCCCTGGCGCGCAGGCGGGAAGGGGTGAACACCGTTTTCTTCAGCAATATCGTCAACAGGCTGGGGCAAGCCAGGACCTATCGAAAAGACTATGCACGCGCCGAGGACAACCTTTTGGAAGGTTTGCAGATCCGCAAGGAGGCGTTGGGCACAAACAACGCTCATTACTCCCAGTCACTCCTCTTCCTGGCTTCTCTCTACTTTGAAACGGGTGAGTACGAACTGGCCGAATATCTGGCCGCCGAAACCGCCGCGATTCGCAATCAGAGCATGGGCCATGCCTACGATATGTACACCCTGTGGTCGGAAGTCCTGCAATTCATGGCCGCGGCCATGCAGGGCCGTCCTTATGAGGCCCTGGCCGAGTTGGAACGCTTCAACCTGGAATTGATGAAAAAGGACTGGCTGCTCTGCGATATGCTTGCCATGGTGAACCATACCCGAGCGTGGATTCTGGCTAGTCAGGGAGACCTGGAGGGTGCGGTTTTGGAAAATGACAAGGCTCTATCTTTCCGAAAAGAAGAGATCCGAAGCCTGCACATTTTCAGCAGGGTTGCCGACCACCAGATCGAACTGCTGAAACAGTTGGGACGCGAGGGCGAAATAGAGCGCTATACGAAATACCAAACCCGGACCCCGGCCCGGTTTTAGGCCGTTGCTTGAGCATGTTACCGTGCTGAGAGTCATCAAGTTTCTACTATATTGTAGGTCAACAGATAGGTTTCTTCTTGCTCTACGATGCGGTGGGCGAGGAAGGGAACAAGGCCCAGGCGTTTGGTGCCGGAATTGACCGCGTCTTGTTGGGAATCGAAGATATCGAGTATGCGGTTGTCTTTAATGAGGACACAGCGACCTTTGTGGTTGGCGAGCAATTCTTCTTTGTTGGCCAGATAGGTTTCCCATTCTTTAGCGAGTAGGTCCTTTCCCATCGAAACCTCCGGTCGAGCGGTTTGACGATTTACCCAACCTACATCAATCCAGCGCCGGGTATTTGTCCGATAGGATTTCAGCGATGATCTTCGAGAAATCAGCCATCAGGTAGGGCTTTTGGATGAAGCCGCTGACGCCGCCCTTTTCGAAGAAGTCTCGCGATTCCAAATCCAGGCTGTAGCCGCTGGCGATGAGGATACGCACGTTGGGATCGATTTCTTTTAGTTTGATCAGCGCCTCGCGGCCGCCCATGACCGGCATTTCCATGTCCAAAATTACCAGGTCGATCTCGTCGCGGAATTCCCTGTATTTGTCCAAGCCCTCTTTGCCGTTGGTCGCCTCGATCACGCCGTAACCGAACTGTTTCAGCATGGTCAGTGCGATTTCCCGCACCACGTTCTCGTCTTCCACCAGCAAAATCAGGCCCTCGCCCGTGATCAACTCTTCCTGGTGTTCCTCCTCCGGTTTCTTCTCCGGCTCCTTTTCCGCGGCCAGGGGTAGATGGATCTTGAAAACGGTGCCGAATTCGGGCTCGCTGTAGACGGTAATCAAACCCTGGTGACCCGTCACCGTGCCGTAAACCGCGGCCAGACCCAGGCCGCTGCCCTTGCCCGCCGGTTTCGTGGTGTAGAAGGGTTCGAAGATCTTCTGCATAATGTCCTGGCTCATGCCCACGCCGGTGTCGCCGATGCTCAGTTCCAAATACTCGCCCGGCTCGATCGGGTCCTTCTGGCGAAGGCAGAAGCTCTCATCCAGGATCACGACCGCCGTGCTTACCGTTAACTTGCCGCCGTCAGGCATGGCCTCGCGGGCATTCAAAGCCAGGTTCAGCAAGGCATTCTCCAACTGCGAGGGATCGCCTTTCACATGGACGCGTTCAGCTTCCAGGTTTTTGACAATGGTGATCTGGGCATCGAAGGTGCGTTCCGCCATCTTCAGCACCTGGACGATAGTGTCGTGCAGGTTGACGGTTTCCGCCTGCATTTTGCCCTGGCGGGAGAAAGCCTGCAACTGCCCGGTCAGGTCCGCGCCCTGACGCGCCACCTTGACGATGTGCTCTACCGAGGTGACCAGCTCTTCCTTGGAAATGGGTTCCGGGTCCCGCAGGTCCTGCTGCAACAGTTCCGCGTAGCCGATGATGGCCGAGAGCAGGTTGTTGAAATCGTGGGCAATGCCGCCCGCCAACTGCCCGATCGCTTCCATCTTCTGGTTCTGCTGTTGTTGGTGTTGCAGGAAGTATTGTTCGGTAATGTCCCGGAAGATAAGCACGGCGCCGACCAGCTTGTGGTTTTCCATCAAGGGTCCGGCCGTTCCCTCGACCTGATGCTCCACGCCGTCCCTGGTGATCAACAGCACCTGGTTGCCAATGGTTTGGACCTTGCGAAGTTTCAGCGCGGCCAGGATCGGATTGGCCAGAGGCTGTCGCGTCTGGGGATGGATGAGGTTGACGACCTTTTCGGCCTTGCGTCCGCCGGCCTCGTGTCGTTGCCAGCCGGTCATTTGCTCGGCCATATAGTTCATCAGCGTGATTTTTCCGTTTAGATCTACCACGGTTACGCCTTCCGGCAGGTTGTCCACGATGCGAGCCAGCTGTTCCTCGCGGTTGCGCAGGTTTTTGGCCTGTTCCTTCTCGTTTTCGGCCAGCTCGGCCAGTTGGCGGCGGCGTACCTGCACATCCTCGGCCACACGGCCGATGGCTCTGCCGATTTCATCCAGTTCGGTCAGGCCGCTGGTGGCATATTCCGGGGCCACGTCGGAAAGACCCGTCTTTTCGGTGTAACCCAGCAGGTGCTCGAAGCTGCCGGCCAACCGCTTCCGGAACAGGAATCCCGCCAGGAATACGGCGAATATCAGGGGCAACACTATCATCAGGCCCAGTTGGTGATGGGCCCGGCGAGCCGTTTCCAAGCGGGTGTTGTCCATCACCGTTAAAAGGCTTATACCATTCTCCGGCACCAGTTCCTGAATCAGGCCGAATGCATTACCGTCAAGGATGGGGCCGTCCCCTCCATGCTGTAACTCCGCGACGATGCCGTTCACCAACTCCGAATGCTCGGGACTCACGCCGACGGGACTACCCGCGTTCAAAACCGCCATGGTTGGGGACCCGGAACGAGCGCGCAGTTGCACCATCAGGCTCTCGCGATCTTGCAGGGAGAGACCTTGGTATAGAACACCCAACTGCCGGTTTTCCGGGTTCATGACCTTGACCGCATGCACCCAATAATCCCGCCCCGAACCATCATCGGATTTCATGATACGCGCGGCGCTTCGCCGGGTTTCGCCTTGAAAAAGTGTGCGCATGGCTTCTTTGTCAACCGGCAGGCCCATGTCCAGCTCGCGCCCGTCTTCCCCGTGCGCCAGCCAGAAGGACCAGGAGTTTTCCGGGCTGTTCGCCGACTGCTCGACCTCGCCGGTCAACCAGGCTTGCAAGTTGGGATCGTCGGCCTGTTTTTCCAGGTTCAGGCCTAAGTCGGCGATGCGCTCCTTGAAGGTCACCGCGGCAAGGTCGGCCCGGAAGGCGCCCGCGTCCAGAATTTCGTCTTCAAGATGCGAGGCCGTGGTCTGCCATGACCAGTACCATGCGGCCGCCGCACCGGGCAGCACCAGGCAAAACGCGGGCAACCAGAAATAGTAACTGAGATTGTGAGCTCGCGTTGAAGTCATGAATTCCACCCTCCACCAAAGGTGGGCGTTGGACAGTAATGTTGGTTTGAAGGCGAGTATCCCGCGTAATGATCGGCAATAATACAATCGGGAGCGGTTGGCTTGAGAGCGGGCGCGAGCCTTTTTAATTTTAAGGCCATGCCGCCGTTATGATCAAACCTTTTATTCACAACCGTAAAAAAGTGAGCCATATCAAACCACCGGCCTGTCCGGCACCAGATCTTCGATTCGGGGGAGGACCTTTTTCAGGAACAGGGTCACCAGATCCGCATCCAGTTTGCCGCGTTCGGCCTTGCGTTGCAGCAGTTGGGCGGCGCGATCGATGCTCAGCGGCACGCAATAGGGGCGATCCCAGGCGGTGGCGGCGTCGAAGATATCGGCAATGGTCAACATGCGGACTCGAGGCGGAATGTTTGCCGCGGTGATGCCGCGCGGGTAGCCCGTGCCGTCCAGATTCTCGTGATGGGCGCCGGCCAGGCAGGGAATGTCGCGCAATTCGTCGCTCCAGGGAATGCGTTGCAGGTAGAGTTCGCTTTGGGAAACATGGGAACGCATGTCGTCCCACTCGCGTTGGTTCAGGGTGCCGCGCCCGGTGAAGTTGTCCAGTTCGCTGTCCTCCAGGAAACGGATGGGCCGGCCGTCGCGACCTTCCACGGTGCGGTGAGCAAAGTCCTTGAGGCGTCTCAATTGCGCGGGCGACAGTTTCCACTCGCGACACAGACCTTGAATAAAGTTCCACTCGTCCGCTATTTCCGCTTCCAGGGATAAGACCTGGTTGCCAACCGCCTGCAACCGCTCGGCCGTCACGGGTTTCCCGGCGGCGGCATCGTTCAGGAGGCGGGTATGGGCGCGCCGTTCGCTCAGCGCCAGGATCAATTCGAACCGACGACCGATGACATGGATCTGGTGACGGGTAAGCCGCGAGGCTTTGCCCAGGACGGCCTCGCGAACGCCCACCTTGCCGAAATCGTGCAGAAGAGCGGCATAGCGAAGTTCGGTAAGCTGCATGGGCGAAAGACAGATCTCGGCCAGGGGTCCTTGGGTCTCCTGGTTGGCAGCTTCGGCCAGGGCAAGACAATAGGCGGCCACCCGCTCGGAATGGCCGGCCGTGGCCGGGTCGCGGGCCTCGATGGCGCCCATGGATGCTTCCACGAAGCCGTCGAACATACGCGCCATGGTATCGGTCAAACGGGCGCGCTCCAGGGCAAAGGCCACATGGGAGGCCAGCACACAGAACAGGTCCAGGTCTTGTGCGCCGAAAGCCTGGTCGGCCTCCAACTGCAAGATGCCGAAGACCGCGTTTTGGCCGGGTAACGGCGCGCAGATACCATAGCCCTCGTCACGCGCGAACAACATGCCCTCGGCCCCCGTGATGACGCGGTCGACCACCTCGGCGTCCAACACGGCTTCCCGGTGAAGGTCGGCTTGCGGGCGGCCCGTTACCACGGCGGGCCGTAATCCGTTGCTTTCCAGAAGGCTGATGGAAAAGATGCGGGCGTCGGGGTAAAGACCGAAGGTGGTTTCAACGATACAATCCGAAATCTGATCGGGATAGCGCAGTCCGTTCAGGCGGGAGACGAGCCGCATCACCGCATCCAACCGGTCGGGTTCCAAGTTGAACTGACCGGGGAACACTTCCGCCTGACGAATGGATTGCACGATGTGCACGCCGGGCTGATCGGTAACGCGCAGGCAGGCGGCGCCGGTTTCGCGCTCGCGGTGAAAGATGCGGTCGATACGCACGCGTAAGAGCGTGTCCTCGGCCCGCATGACGCCGTCATGACCCACGGCCAGGAACTGGTCAAGCGCGTGTTCGTCGCGAGGATGCCAATTAAAACCCTCGTCGGTGCGCCGGAAAGAACCGAACAGATCCGGGTGAGGGACCGCGAAGTCACCGCAGGCCGCCACATCCAAGCAGATATGCGGCTGATCGAATCGAGCGGATAATCCGCTGTCCGGCCCCTCCTCAATCAATAATGTAAGAACCGGACGATCTAAAAGCGGGACATGCCCATTGCGTCCTGGCGTCATAGGTTTCTCCCAACGCAACCTTGCCCTATTTTATGCTTATCTTGCATTCGATGCGAGAACTTGACAAAGAAAGGTATTCGTTAACGTTGGAATCTCATTACCAAAGGGGCCGCGCCGGTTGGAAGTAGGGGGCGCACGGGTCAGGCGCGCCCCCACCGGCTTAACGGTAGAGGTCATAGCAATCGCTGATGCACTCTTCCAATTCCAGTTCGAGCGGGTACATACACCAATCCAACTCGAAGTGGTCATGTGAATTCTGCCAGCAGATATCGGCATTACCGAAGTACAAAGTCAGGCAACCGTTCTCGCATATTTGCAGTTCATCCGCCTGAGCGGTCAATTGGGAAGCACCGAACCAGAGGGCGAGAGACAAGGAAAAAAACAAAAGGCTTTTTTGGAACATTGGGAATTCTCCTAAGGCAAATTTGTGTAAAGGAGCGACGGTCCGCGTTTGACAGCGACGCCTCGCTTCATAAACTAAGGCGAATTTGACGGCCCGAATGATCACGGCAATCGCAGGACACGATCGAAAAGGCGCCCATGTCAAAAAGTGGATCTCGGCTGCTGAAAAGAGTAGAATGCGCCGGGCCCCTAAACCTTTCACCCGTTATTTCGTTCACCTAATTGATACGGGCGAATGCCCCGAGAACAAGGTCGTTGCGGTAAGATCCCGCTGCCGTGAATAGAATTTCATTGTCTCAGCGGTCTGAAATGGTAACATGTATCGTTTACACGCCTCGGCGCGTGCAGTTTTCAGGGAACGGCCATGACAAAACTTCTCGACTCGATTTCAGGTCCGGCTGACCTCAAACAGCTTTGCACGGGCGATTTGCCTCAAGTAGCTACCGAGATTCGCGAGTTCATCAAAGAGTTCACCTCCATTACCGGCGGCCATATCGGCAGCGGGATGGGAGTTGTAGAATTAACGCTCGCGCTGCACTATTTATTCGATTTCAAGGATAAGGATCACCTGATCATGGATGTGGGCCACCAGTGCTACCCCCACAAGATCCTTACCGGTCGGCGCGAGGCCATGAATACCATTCGTCAAAAGGGCGGCTTGTCGGGTTTTCCCGATCCCAAGGAATCGCCTTATGATCGCGTCAAGACCGGCCATGGCGGCACCAGTTTGACCACCGCCATCGGCATGGCCATCGGCATGAAGGCGCGCGGCGAAGAGGGTAAGGTAGTCGCCATGATCGGCGACGCCGGTTTGCAGGAAGGCGCGGCCTTGGAAGCCCTGAACCACGGCGGCACCTTTGACAACCTGCCCCTGATCATCATCCTCAACGATAACGAACACGGCATCGGCCCGGCCGTAGGCGCGCTCATGAAATACTTCAGCCGCCTCCGTTCCGGCCCCATCTACCGCACGGCCAAGCGCACCTATAAAAGCTGGACCAAATCCCTGGAAGAGATGAACGAAACCGTGGGTAAGCTGGCCTTCGAAATTGCCGACCGCTTCAAGTCCGGCATTCACGGTTTACTGCCCCATACCAATCCGGTCGAGTTGTTCGAGGCGCTGGGTTACTTCTACTACGGTCCCATCGACGGTCATGACCTGCCCACCCTGCTGGAAGCCCTGGTTGCTTGCCGCACCTTCAGACGACCGGTGGTGTTGCACTGCATCACAACCAAGGGCAAGGGTTACTCCTACAAGGAAGATAGGCTGGGTTACCACGCGGGCAAACCCGCCAAAGCTGTCACCGCCCACCTGCCCAGCGAGTTTCGCGATCAGGGCGGACCCGCTTACACCAATGTGTTTCTGGATGAGGTCATGAAGATGGCGCGTGAAGATGAGCGCGTCATGACCATTACCGCGGCCATGTTGGAAGGCACGGGCCTGGTGAAGTTCCAGGAAGCATTCCCCGATCGCTGTTTCGATGTGGGCATGTCCGAGCAACACGCTGTCGGCATGGCGCAAGGCCTGGCGCTGGCCGGCCAAAAGCCCGTCTGCGCCGTCTACTCCACCTTCATGCAACGCTCCATCGACCAGATCTTCCAGGAATTGGCCTTGATCGAGGCGCCGGTCATGATGTGTCTGGACCGCGCCGGCCTGGTGGGTCCCGACGGCGCCACCCACAACGGCGTTTTCGATATCGCCTACTGCCGCATGTTCCCCAATGTGGTGACCATGGCCCCGCGTGACGGTTCCGAATTGCGCGCCATGATGCGCCTGGCCGCGGATTATCCCGGGCCTACCGCCATTCGCTATCCCCGGACGGCCACCCCGAAACCCGCGTTGGAACGACCGGTCCAAGCACCGCTTGTCCTGGGTCGCAGCGAACTGCTGGTGGACGGCGAGGACGGCTGCCTGATCGCCTACGGCGCCATGGTTTACCCGGCTCTGGATATCGCCGCCGGCATCCGCGAGCGTCATGGCTTGAATCTGGCCGTGGTCAATGCCCGTTTTGCCAAACCTTTGGACGAGGACATGCTGACCCGCGAGTTCCACCGCCAGGACTATTTGTTCACCTTGGAAGATCACGCCAAAGCGGGCGGATTCGGCTCCGCGGTGCTGGAAGCCGCCAATGCGCTGGGTTTCGAAACCAAGAAGCTCACCGTCTTCGCCATCGAGGACCACTGGGTCGATCACGCTCAGCGGGTGGAAGCCCTGGCCATGGCCGGCCTGGACGTGGGAACCCTTATCGAGCGGGTGGAGAAGGTGCTGCACCCGATCAGCAAAAAAGCCAAAGTCAAACGACGCGCTCAACCGGTTACCTCCTAAACGAAAAACCGGTTCTTTAAAAAAGCGCCTGCATCCTCCCGGCTTTCACTTCTTCAGCCGCAAACGCCTTACACTCATGCCTTCATTGCATCGCTCGGTCACAAGCCGGGTTTGCGCGCACCTGATTCCTTCCGAATCGGCTTGACAAGTCTTTTTTATGGAGCCACATTAGAAGAATCGGCATTAACATAAATCGAACTCCGGTGTTTTGTTCACAATCGATAAAAGGAGGAGCTCATGGCGTATGAAACGGTAACCCCCGGCCCGCCCAAGCAACCTAAACGGAAGACGCGGCGGAAACAACCCGAGCTCAGTCATCATAAGAAACGGTCCAAATGGTTTGCCATGCGCGCGGCCTGGCCCAACCGCGAGGCGGCCGTGGCGCAACTGGCCAGAGCGCGCGGCCAGGCGGATCACCTGCTGCGCAAAACGACCCATACGTGGGAGAGTGCGGGCCCCGATAACGTGGGTGGACGCACAACCGACCTGGTCTGCGATCCCAACGACGCGAACCGTATCTGGTTGGGCGCCGCGGGCGGCGGCGTGTGGCACAGCCCGGACGGCGGCAATACCTGGATGTGTCAGTGGCATGACGAGGCCAGCATGAATATCGGCGCGCTTGCTATCGATCCCAACAACGCGGACCTGCTCTACGCCGGCACCGGCGAGGCCAATCTTTCCGCGGATTCCTACCCGGGCGTGGGCCTTTATCGCAGCGTCGACGGCGGCAAGACCTGGCATATCCTGGCCTCTTCAGAGGGGACCGGGGTACCTACCCGGATCGGCATCATTGCCGTCGATCCCTTCGACAGCAATCACCTGATGTTGGGAGGGGTCGGCTATTCCAACAGTGAACCGGGCGGGTTGTATCAATCCAAGGACGGCGGCTTGACCTGGAAACGCCACGATTTTATTTCAGCCGGCAATTACTGGTGCCACGATATCGTCTTCCATCCCGGAGACCAGGGTACGGTTTACGCGGTTTGCAATGATCGCGGGCTCCTGGCCGGTATCTGGCGCACCCAGAGCAGCGGCAATACCTGGAAGCAGATGAAACGCGGGCTGCCTACCCAGGGCCGGTTCGGTCGCGGCGCATTGGCGATCGCGCCTTCGAACCCCGATGTCATGTATTGCCAGGTAGATTTTCAAGGAATGGTGCAGGGTATCTACAAAACCTCGAACGGCGGCAGTAATTGGGCCGATGTATCCGGCATTCATTTCAGAGACGAACGACAGATGTTCTACAACAATACGATTGCGGTCCATCCAAAGGACCCGGACCACGTGATCTGCGGCGGCGTGGACCTGCACCGCAGCAAGGACGGCGGCAAGACCTGGGAACAGGTGACCGTCTGGTCCGATCAACGAGGTACGCCGAAATACGCCCACGCCGATCACCACCGGCTGATCATGCCGGCTTCCAATCCGGGCCTGATCTACGATTGCAACGACGGCGGCCTGGACATTTCCACGGACGGCGGCAGCACCTGGCAAAACCGCAGCAATGGCCTGGCGATCACCATGTATTACGATCTCGCGGTGGCGCCTTCCAACGCGCAATACTTCGGCGGCGGAACCCAGGACAACGGCACCAATATCTCCGTCACCGGCAGCGCCGACGACCACTTCATGATTCTGGGCGGCGACGGCGGCTGGATGGTTTTCGATCCCACCTTCGAAAACCGTTTGTTCGCTTCCTTCTACAATTTCAACATCTACCGCTTTGAAAACGGGTGGCAGAATGTCTCGCCGCCCGCCTCCCAGTCGGAAAAGGGCAGCATTTGGATGTGCTTCATCGTCATGCACCCGACCAACGCGCAAATCCTGATTTCGGGCACCTCCCGCGTTTGGCGTACCTTGAACGGCGGCAATTCCTGGCAGCCGGTTTCGGGTTCTTTGGACGGCAGTTCCATCACGGCGATCGAAATCGCGGAGGCCGATCCCGACGTGGTCTATGTCGGTACCGAAAACGGCGGTTTCTTCCGCAGCACCAACGGCGGCAATACCTGGACGGCCGACCTGTCCAGCGCCACCCTGCCGGGAAAAGTGATCACTCGCATTGCCGCGCATCCCACCGACGCGAACCATGTAATCGCGGTGACGGGCGGTTACGGAAATCGTCATGCGTTCCGCTCCCTGGACGGCGGTCAATCCTGGGCGGATATCGATCGCGGCAACCTGCCGGACGCCCCGCACGGGGGCCTGGTGTTCGATCCTCAAAATCCCGATCATCTCTACGTGGGCAGCGATGCCGGCGTGTTCTTCAGCCCCAATAGGGCGGCAACCTGGGAGAACATGAGCACCGACATGCCCAACAGCCAGGTCATCGACCTGGTCCTGCATCGGGGAACCCGAAAACTATACGCGGCGACTTACGGCCGGAGTATTTGGAAAACGGACGTATAATAACAGGGAGCCCGGCGCCCGCCGGGCTCTTCATAGAGGTAGCCATGCCGACACAATGGGAAACCTTGGATGACCATACGCCGGACCAAATCGTCACCGATCTTTTGGGCAACGACCTGAGCGGCGCCTATCGCGGACAGGTCGGCCGATCGGTCGCCTACCTGTTGCCGATCTCCCGGTTGGAAAGCCGCCTGAATGTTCGCGGCGGCTGTCCCCCGGGACTGTTGTTACTGATGATGCCTCATGATATCGATTCGCCGGAGGATCTGCCCACCCCGGATGAAACGCCCGAACCGGTGACCTTGTTCGCATCTTGTCAACCCGATCGCTTGGATAACCGCCCCGACCTTTCAGCTTCAGGAACACTGAACCTCGACGAGGGCGCTGTAACCGTCTATCGACACGCCGGAAACCGGGCCGGATTGGGCAACGTGCCGCAATCATCGCTAAACCAACCGGAACCGGACGGACACCTGAAAAGACGCACGGGTTGGTTCGACAAACGGAGCGGGTGAAAATCCAAGAAACGATATGTCAATCGATCGTGGTTCCTACCGGTTCCGACCTTGATTACATAACTCATCGATGCTCTTCCTCGTCGGCAGCTTCATGAAGTTATCCGACCCTCAATGCCTCGTAGGTTGGCCTGACCTCTTCCAGGATCGTGTGCTCGGATAATCTTTCTTCTACGCGGGTAGGATTTCCATCGAGAGGGCAAAGCCACATAACGGCTAATGCATGAGTAAAACGAGTGACTGCTTTTTTGAAGCCGGGCTGAGATCCGCAATATTCTTCTACGATAATTGCTTTAAGAATCTGGTTGGCAAACCAGTCCAAGCAGGCGTCCCAATCATCGGTCGCCTTCGGACAATGGTTATGATAGGAGTCAACATCCAGGGCCCGCCAGATTTGCCGTACAGTCCAGGCGTGCGGAAGGTGAGCATAGGCGCGCTCTCGGACGGCTTCCCAATCTTCCAAATCGATCCACCGGCGAATGTCTTCGTAGATTTCACCTCTTTTGCTAATCAATTCAGGACGAACATTCAATCTGAGAATCTCATTGGTCATGGCGAGGCGTGCTGCCGCAACAGCGTTGTTCTTAAATTCCCCAGTAAGGCAAACGGGCCAAAGCGGACTGGTTGGGTCCAGCGACAGCCAACCATCCACCGGGTCCAGAACGGGCTCAAGTGATAGCCGCGATTCTTTGTTATCGGGGTGTAAGGCCGGGGGAACCGCCTGACCGGCTAACAGAGACTGTTGGTCTTCCTTCCCATAATCGGAGAAATGTGCCCGTGTCGATCCATCGTCCAGAGGAAAATGGTCTTGTTTGAAATGCTTGTTGCAATGACTGCAACTCAGAAACATATTTCTGAAATCATAGGCCAACCACCAATAACCGCCGTGGTCCGGTGCTTCCGCCACTCGCTTTTTAGGTCGAAAATGTTCGACTTCCGATTCGTGTTTCCAATGGTTCAAACCATCCTGGCAAAAAGCACAAGCAATGCCGTGCATGGCATAGAGAGTGCCGCGAACATCGTCGTTGTTCCAGATGTCGGCAATAGTTGAACGAGGGCTTTGCCTGTCGATAAACCATCGGTGTTGGGCCTTGAGTTGTCGGCCCACACTCCGGGAAAGCAAAGAGGGGGGTTGAAAAGCCGGGCGATGTAATCGTCTCATGAACCGCTCTTCTCGGCCTTGCGCTTGCGTATTTTTTCATCCAACCAGTTCTGTTGTTCTCTAACCTGCTCCTCGCTCATGTGAGGCGACTGATTGATTAACATGGCCAGGGCTTCTTCGGTAAGAGGTTCCTCGGGGACCTCTTTTCCCTGTCTCACATCCTCTACCAATGCCAACTGTTCCTCGATAAAGGGCGCATTGGGCTTTGTATTCAACAGCCACTGGTACATTTGCTCAATAGTAAAACCCATAATCTGGCGATCCAACCCGCGCTGATGGTTTGTCGCATAGGGATCCAGTAACACGATTTCCGCTTTGTCGAAGCTGAAAAGCACCAACGGCGAGTGAGTGGTGATCACCCACTGGACCTTGGGGAAACAAGCCCGCAAGCAAGGAACGATAATTCGTTGCAGGCTCGCATGTAGGTGTAGGTCGATTTCGTCCAACAGTACAATGCCGTCTATATCTTGGGTAGTTGCCCCCTTGGACTTTTCCGGATAGGTTTCAAGCCAGCTTTGGCACACTCCGGCAATCCATGTGGCCATGGACCGGAAGCCGTCAGGCAGGTCGTGCATGGAAAGCTCCGCACCGTCCATCTCGAAGAAGAGGGTGCGGCCTTCAGTCAGGCGAACCCGAATCGGCGCCTTTTCCCTATCCGGCAAGCGTGAAAGGATTTTATCGAAACAAGATTGAAGCATTTCGGGTAGAGGTGACTCTCCAGGAAGGTCGTTGAACAGGAGCTTGTAATCTTCCAATTGAGCCAGGGGATCGAAAAGGGTCATCTGACGACGAACGAAACGCGCTTTGGTTTGGTGATCAGCCTTGCGGAACTCCGAGATATTGCGGGTCGCGCCGAAGGATACCAGCATGGTTTTGGCAATCCGCTCCCATGTCTCGCGCATTTCTGTGCCAAGCTGCCCGGGGGGCATCTTTTCCCTTGCAATGCCACCCGGTTTCAAGGGCACTTCAACCTCATGGATCGTTTCACCCTGCTTCACCCTCAGGCTGATTTCGGCCGTTTGATATTGCCCGTTTGCATGGCGGCATTTTCGCCCGATGAATTCGCGACCTATTTCAACGGCGCCCTCATCACCCAGTAAGGCCAGACAAATAGCTTCCAGGACGGAACTTTTACCGGCGCCGTTGATACCGGCGATGCAGGTCCAATTCCCCGGAAGGGTGGATGCTTGACGATCGAAATCCAGTTTCAGTTGTCGAAAACACTTAAAGTTAACCAGGTTCAATTTGGACAATTGGAAGGGGGGTTCCGGGCCGTTTTCCTCTTTCTTTTTCTCGTTAGTGCGGTTTTTGGGAAAAAAGTTGCGTTCCAAGTACCTGACTATTTCCAACCAGGTCTGGTCCAAGTCCTCCGTTTGGCTGGCGGGAATCCCTGCTTCCGGTAAAACGGGGAATCGGTCAAGCCCAAGTTCCTCCCAGGGACAAGGCCGAAGCACGATGGTCGCCAGGCGCGCTTTTCCTTTAATGGCCAGGTCCATTGCCATCTTGACTTCGTTGATAAAAAATTCGTTTGCAAGCGCGTCCGGGCTGACAAATATCAGGATGACTTTTGCTTTCGATAAGTATTCCCCAACTCTCTCGGACCAGTCTGTCTCTTGTGGGACAAAACCAGGTCCTTGAATGACTTTCACCCTTTCCAATGTTTCAAAAATCGAAAACTGACGACGAAAATGGTCTAAAGTTTCCCGGTCTTTAGGAACCCCAAAACGGGTGCGATGGACGAAATAAAAAGGCACTGGATCAGTGGCCATAACAACCTGTTCCTGGTAACGTTGGGTCACCGGTCGAGACCGGCCTGCTTTCATTATAGACGGCATCTAGCGGGAAACGAAGTGATTAGCCTCGATGCCGGCACCATTCATCAGCCTTGGAGCGGGTGTAGGGAGCGTAGGGTTGAATTTTTTCACTTTTTGTTCATATTGGATTCACAAGCTTGCTCTAGAATTCCCATAGCGATAAAGCGTAGGGGGATGGTTCGATGACATTCGTCCAAGCCATACCGACCCGGGTTGCCCCGCGGGCTCCTGGAATTCCATTTGACGACGCGCCGATTCCCTTGGATACAGGCGCTCCCGCCTTTGCTCCCGATCCGCGACTACGTCAGGCCGTGATGAGCCGCCTCCGCACCTTCGGCGAGGGCGAGTATCCTCCCAAGCAAGGCATGCCCGCCTTGCGCGAGGCGATTGCCTGTTTCCACCGCACCCGCCTGGCCATTCCCGACCAGGCCGAAAACATCCAAATTACCTACGGCGGCATGCAGGCCTTGACCGATGTGCTGGCCGCCGTGCTGCAACCCGGCGACGAGGTCTTGCTGCCCGCTCCCTATTGGTACCATTTTCCGCGTCTCATCGCGGAGGCGGGCGGAAGCGTCAAGCTGATTGTCGCCGAACGGCAGTCCGGTTTCAAGCTGACCGCTCAGGCCCTGGAGGCCGCTATTTCTCCGCGGACCCGCATGCTGGTCTTTACCAATCCCAACAATCCCACCGGCAGTGTCCACGATCGGGCTGAAATGAACGCCCTGGCCGAGGTTCTGGCCCGGCATCCCCATGTGCTCATTCTTACCGACGAGGTCTACAACCAACTGATCTTCGGCGTCAACGGTCTCTCGGCCGTTTGCCCCAGTCTGGCCTCCTGGCCGGGGCTTCGTCAACGGACCTTTATCGTCAACAGTTTTTCGAAAAACTACGCGCTGTCCGGTTTGCGGATCGGCTACATCTCGGCACAGGAGGAATGGATCGGGCTTTTTACCGAGCGCCAGCGTTTCTCTACCCTGGGCGTCAACCCCCTCATCCAAGAACAGGCTCTGGCCCTCCTGCTGGCCCAACCCGCCGTGGTGCCCCCGCTGGTCGAGCGCTTGCGACGCCGCCGGGATAAAGCCTATGCCCTGGTGCGGCAGATTCCCGACCTTCACATCCTGTCGCCCCAGGCCGGTTATTACTTTTTTGCCGACGCCCGCGCCTGGTTGGGCGCCCGCACTCCCGACGACCTGGAAATCGATTCCGATATGACCCTGGCCGATTGGCTGAACCGGGAAGCGCGCGTGGCCGTGCAAACCGGCAGCGAATGCGGTGCGCCCGGGTTTTTAAGGCTAACCTTCGCCGTACCCGAGGGCGTTTTCAGAGAGGGGATCAAACGACTGGCGGCCGGCCTCGGTAAACTGAAAAAATAGACGAACTACGCTCCCTATTAAAAAATAGTGTGTAACTGTAGCCCCGATCACCAATGTATTCGACGGTTTCTGCTCAACCTTGGCTCCCTGGATGCCGTAGAGTGTACTTGGAGCGGAACCCATCCGCTCGGCCGGTGCCGTTGCTACCGGCGCTCCCTTCATTGCCGTTCCATCAATCAAGGCACCGGATGTTTCTAAGACCTCAATCAAGCCCATTTTCATTCCCACTTCCCATTGAGGCATGTCCGGATCTACCAAGGAGTTTCCTATGCCCCCGGCTCAACCAAGATACCACGCCATGGACAGCCTTCGCGCCGTCATGATGTTCCTGGGTTTGGTGATTCACACCGCTATGAGTTACAGCGCTTTCGGGCTCAACTGGGCCTACCGGGATCCCTCTACCCATATCGGCTTTGACGGCGTGGTTTTCTTCATCCACATCTTCCGTATGCCGGTTTTCTTCGTCATCTCCGGTTTCTTTGCCATGCTGTTACTGGAGCGCGGGCCTCGGCGTATGATCGGCAACCGCACCCAACGCATTCTGTTGCCTTTTATCGTCGCCTGGCTGATCCTCTTCCCGCTGACCCGGACGGTTGACGCCTTTGCCGGTAGTGTCGGAGAAGCGGGCGCCTTGCAAGGAGCAGTCAACGGACTGTTGAGCGGGGCTATTCTCGACAACCCGCGG
Organism: Acidobacteriota bacterium; assembly: GCA_030066195.1. Lineage (GTDB taxonomy): Bacteria > Acidobacteriota > Holophagae > Acanthopleuribacterales > Acanthopleuribacteraceae > JASJCB01. Next base: position 13,859 of record JASJCB010000106.1, on the reverse strand, counting down.
ACCATGCATCTGTGGTTCCTCTATTACCTGAGCATGTTCTTCGTCGCATTCTCCCTGGCCGTTCCCATCCTGAGACGTATCGACTGGTCGCGCACAGAATCCTTTACCCGGCGTTTGATGCAATCCTCCCTCGGCCCCCTGATTCCGGCCCTGGCGACTGCCGTGACCATCTTCTTTATGCAAGGCCGTGTCCTGGAAGTCACCAATTCTTTCGTACCCGGCCCGGCGGTGTTTGTCGGCTACGGTTTCTTTTTCTTCTGCGGCATCTTTCTCTACGCATGCCGCGACCATTTGGACGATTTCGTACCGAATCTTTGGACCTACTTTGGCGCGGGCCTGCTGTTCAGCGGCTTTTTCCTGGGCAGCTACCTGAAAAGCGAACTGCTGCCCGCATCGATCCACGCCCTGCTTGGAGGTCTGGCCACCTGGTACCTGACCTTTGCCTTCTTCGGCCTGTTCCAGCGCTTTGCCAATCACCAGAGCCCGTTCTGGCGCTACCTGTCGGACTCCTCCTACTGGGTCTACCTGTTGCACCTGCCCTTGACCGTGGCCATTCCCGCCTTGCTCCACAACCTGCCGGCGTCCGCCCTGATCAAATTCACGCTGACCCTGGTTCTGACCACCGCCGTTTGCCTGCTGACCTACCAATACTGCGTGCGCTACTCTTTTGTGGGCAAGTTCCTGAACGGTCGCATTCCAAAGCGCGAGCCTTCCCCGGAAATCACACCGCCGATGCTTGCCGTGGAGCCTGTGACCGGCGAATAGGCCGCGCCGATCGACTCTCCCAAGTCATTTATGGCTTGCAGTTAGCTTATTTACGGGATTTTTTTCGTAAAAAAATGGTACTAACTATCAGGATTTGTCGCATTTGGAAACAGTACCTCGAGTATCGGTAGCTCGCTCATTTTTCATTACATTTCATCTCATAAAAGCTATCCGCTCCAGGGCCGGGTTGATGTATCCGCGCCTCGAGCCGTCCGATCGTTACTTCCCCCCGATATAGATCGATCCATGATGGATGGAAGGATTCTGCGACAGCGGCCCTTGTCCCGGTTCCATGATCCGGCAGAAGAAAAACTTCGGGAGGAACCATGACCCGGGTAATGGAAGGTCGCGCCGGTGCCGCGACCAACCGGTTACAACTTTCGGAAGATGACGCGTCCCACCTGGACGAGATGGTTGCTGCTATTGAAAAAAAGTTCATCGACGGCATGATCGGTCGACGATTCGGTGACTTTTACGTGGTCGAACACCTGGCCACGGGCGGCATGAGCATGATCTTTCTAACAAAAAACGGGCGCGGAGAGCAGGCCGCCCTCAAACTGATTCAACCCGGACAAACCGGCAGCCTTCAACTGAAGCGGTTCATGCGTGAGCTGGCCATTCTGGAAACCATGAACCATCCCAATGTCGCCGCCCTGTACCATCGGGGTATTACCGATGACGGTCTTCCCTATGCCGTCATGGAATATGTCGACGGTCGCCCCCTGGATCGATTCTGCCGCGAGGAACGGCTGAACCTGCCCCAAAGGCTGGGTCTTTTTCTGCAACTTTGCTCCGGCACGGCCTATGTTCATCGCAAAGGCGTCATCCATCGCGACTTGAAACCGGACAACGTGCTTGTAACCCGAGACGGACGCGTCAAAGTAGTCGATTTCGGTATTGCCCGAACCGATAGAAACGCCGATTCGCCGCGACTCACCCAACCCGGCATGCAGCCCATGACCTTGGGGTATGCCTCGCCGGAACAAATTGCCGGTCAACCCATCACCGTGGCCGGTGATATCTACGCATTGGGGGTCATCCTCTACCAACTCATCACCGGATACCACCCCTTCCTACGCCCACAAAGCCCCTGCCTGGACCTGGAACGCGCCGTACTGGAATTGACGCCGCTCAAACCAAGCCGCGTGGTGGACCTGTTGGGCCCCGGCAAAGGCCTCTCCCCGGAAGACCTGCACGACAAATCCCTGGTTTCCGGCCTGGACGCGGTAGCCCAAAAGGCGCTTCAACGAGAACCCGGCCGGAGATTCCGAGACGTGCCGGAAATGGCCGCGGCCCTCTCCGATCTGAACCGAAAACGCGGTTACGCCGGCAGGATTATACTCAGCTCCCTCGGGTCCTTCAAAAGGCCGAAGCGAATCATGCGCGACGGCCTCCTGGCCACAACATGCCTGGCTGTCGGCTTTGCGGCGTGCCTGTGGATGGATGCCGGCGGTCGAGCGAATGCCGAAACAGTCGAGGCTTACGCAACCTTCGACAATTTTCACGATCCCACGAGCAGTCATTTCGGGCATTGCCTGATCGAAAGCCAATAAAAGAACCTGTTCCACCCGGTCGCGTTGTCCTTACGAATGCGGGGACAGCGCGACCGAATCCACAACATGGTTGGGTTGTCGAATAGGTGTGTTGTGCCGTTTTCAGATGGACATCCCGACCCGGATGAACACATTTTTGTTAAAAAAACGCGCCCACCGCTCGCGGTGACTTCGTCCGTTCGCTCAACAATACGCCCAAACCGGATTTGAAAAACGCCTGGAGGCTTTGCAACGCGCCCAGAACAAAATAGCACAACCTTATGAATATGTTGTTTGCGCCCAACGCGCCGATACGGCGCATTTCAGATGTATCAAGGTTGGTTTTTGCATTTGTGTCGGTTCTGAGGTGTGGCCCCGGCCGGCGCCCGGGTTCCATACCAGGGCAATCTGAGTTGAATCGTCCTCGGCATTGGGATAAGCTGTAGCCATGAAGATTTTGATTGTCGGCGCGGGCATTACGGGGTTGAGTTGCGCCCTCAGGCTGTTGCGTATGGGGCATCGGGTAACCGTGGCCGAGAAGCTTAGGGGTCCCATCGATCGCGTTTGCGGCGAGGGCATCCTGCCTTTCGGTCGCAAGCTGCTGGCGGAACTGGATCTCGAGGAAACGGTCGCCGGAGCGGGTAAACGCTTTTACGGTATCGCCTATCACGGCGTCGGGCGTCAGGTTGAAGCACGGTTCAAGGACGGAGAGCACGGTATCGGCATCAGTCGCGGGCGCCTGGACGCAATTCTGCGTCGAGCTTGTCAAATCGAAGCCGGTTTTACGCTTTGGGAGGGGCGACGCATCGTACCTGGTCCCGTGCCTGAATTCGACCGGGTGTTGGCCGCCGACGGCATTCGATCTCGTTGGGGTTCGGCCCACGGGCGCCGGGCGCGTTTCGGGACGCGTTTGGGATTGCGTTTCCGCCTGAACGTGGCCCCGCCCAATCACGTCTCGGTGCATTTCTTTCGGGGATATGAAATTTATCTGACCCCGGTTGGACCGAACGAACTCAGCGTAGCCATGTTGATAGACCCCGTTCGATCGCGGATGAGCGGCGCCCGCCTGACCGATCGTTGTATCACCCGCTTCCGCGAGGCCTTTCCGCAATGGCGCGACCTGGAGGTCAAAGATCCGGCCACGCGTGGGCCTATCAGCGCCCGACCCGAGGGGCGGCCCGATATGCACCTGTTGGGCGATGCCTATCGCGCCTTCGATCCGATCAGCGGCGCGGGCATGAGCTTCGGGATGCTTTGCGCCAAAATGGCGGCCCTGCACCTGGATGATCCACGGGCCTACTATGCCTCCCTGAAACCGGCCCTGCGCTCGATCACCTGCACCACGGAAGCCGTCCTGTTCTTTCGCGGCGGGGGCTTTCGCACGGGGTTGATGATGCGACAACTGGCCGGCGCCCCGGTCACCTTCCAGCACCTGCTGGCCCTGCATGACGGCCGACGTCACCTGGGTCACCTGGGTCTTCCCGCCTTGCTGCCCCTTTTGCGCCCCTGGTAATTCGCCGTTCCTCTAACTTCTTGGTGATGTGTGGTTTTGCAGGAATATCCCAAGTTATTCAATTCGGCGCTTAAGGAAACAGCGGGCAAATGCCGAAGAAATAGCTTGAATGGTTCTGAATAGAACTGAGGGGTAACCGATGAAAAAAATTCTCGTTATCGACGATGATGAGCTCTCTCGTGCTTTGTATCGCACGGTTTTGGAACAAAGGGGATACGCCGTCAACGAAGCCGAGTCCGGTGAAAAAGGTCTCGATTTGTACCGGGAACAAGGCGCGGACCTTGTGATCACCGATATTTTCATGGAAGATAAAGACGGTTTGGAAGTGATTGAAGAATTGCGCGAAATGAATGCGCCCACCAAGATCATCGCCATCACCGGTGCGAGTACCGGGCGTCCCGGGGGACCCGATTACCTGGACATGGCCCTGAAGATGGGCGCGGAAGCGGTCCTGCCCAAACCGATCGAGTGGAAGGAAATGGTCACGACCATCGAGAGTCTTTTAGCCGCGCCGCCGATCGCTTGTTAAGGCGAACCCGGTCCGGATTTGGACAGCCGAGGTAAGCCTCATTGTCTGTAGACCTTTTATTTTCCAGGTGTTGACAAGGTTTTCATTTATTACTAGACTTGATCATGTATTATCGAATTCATAAGTGTCTATTCACCAGGGGAAGAGTATGATCGTGGGGTTCGGCGCCTTTTTATTGGCTTGGACCCTCATCCTTGCCGATCGACCATCCGTCAATCTGACCGAAACGTATGGGATTCACCAGGTCTACAATACGGCTCTCGGCGATAGCACCCTATGCCTTTTGGACGAGACCGAATATCGCCTGTACTTCCTCGACATAGAGGGCCGAAAGATAGCCGACGCCGGCCGGAAGGGGCAGGGACCTGGTGAGATGAGCGATGTGTTACACCTTTTCTACAGCAAGTCTCATCGATCTTTCGTCGTCTGGGATCAAGGACAACGCACGCTGCATTTGTGGTCGCCGGCCGGCAAATACCTTCAAGGGCTGCGTCTTGCGGGTTATCCCGGAATGCCCGTCGCCTTCGAAAACGGGATGGTTACCACTGTCGATTCGCCTTATGGAAAGGGAGAAGAGACCACCGTCACCTTGCTGGAGCCGGAGGGGACGACAAAGCAAAAATGGTCCTTGCCCGGACCGGAAGACAACCTTGGGACGGCTGTCGGAGGCGGTCGTCGCTTTTTCCGCTGGGATTACATGCCGCGACGGGCGGCAGGGGCCGGACTACTAGCCTTTTGCCAACCCTCGTCACCGGACGTGTGGTTGCTGTCCCTCACCAACGGCCGACGCCGAAAGGTTACCGTGGACATGCCGATCACCTTGATTCGGGGTGAAGACCTCCCTCTTCGCGGTAAAACGGAGGCCAATGCCCGCATCCGCCGACAATACGACGGCAAGCCTTATCCCGTGATCAACAGCATGATGGTTGACGCCGCCGACCGGGCATGGCTGTTCGGACATAAAAGAGACGGGCATTACCCGCTACGGGTGATCGACGAAAAAGGACACGTCATTCTGAAGAGCGTGCTTGCTCAGGTCCCCGTTGCCATCGGTCGAGAACGGCTTTACTTTCTGGAAAACTCAGAGGAAGACCACCTGCTGCTGACATGGATGAACATTGAACAATGCGGCAAATCAAAAATGGTCAAATTGAAAAAATCTGGGCGACGCTAAACTAGCTTGACATGCGATAGTAAGTTGGATAGGCTGGATTAGCCTCAAATATTCACTAAAATTGCGGAGAATTGCTTTGCAAAAATGGATTCTATTCGGCCTTACATGTATTTTGTGGCCTGCTGCCGGCTATGCTGACTACTGTCGCTGGGTTTGCTACGAGGTTCCCGGTGGTGAAGAATGTACCTTGACCTGCTATACAACCGATACGCCCGATATCCTCGATCCGGCGCCCGATATAGAGGGACCTGTTCCCGGTGGCGACGGTGGCGGCCCCAAACCTGCGCCTTGTCATGGCGAGTTGAACATCACCTCCTTTGCAACGGCAGCTGAAAACGCCTATTCGGGACCGTTTGCAGAGAATCCGTCTATGGGAAAATGGACTAATGTGGTTCGAGTGAACGGGAACGTGACCAGCAGCAGCGATAACGACGGCAATCCCTACTCCTACGAATCCATTTACGGCTATTTTCGAGCGGCACCCGATCAGCCGCTGACTACATCGGGACCATTTGCCGATTCATTCTCCTCGGTTTTCGATACGAAGCCCTATGACGGCTTTGGAACCCTCCATTACGAATTGGTCGCCACGTTGGATTGTCCCGGGGGCGAAGTGGTCTATGAAAAAGAAAAAGAAATCGGGACGATGGTTCCCAGTTCCAAACAATATGTGACCGAAGAAATCGATGTCATTGAATATCCTTCTCATCCTTTGATCCGAAAAACTCTCGATGCCAAGAACGGATGTGACCCTAGAGAGTACAACGTTACGGAAAAAATAAGTGCCGGATGGTCTTGGGGCTCTTCCATCGAGCAAAACACCTGGCTAAGCATCAATATCGAGGGTTCTTATGAAGAAAAGCAAGAGGTGACGAAGACGTATCGAGGAACCATGCCGGCGAACTACGATGTTATCGTTTACCTGGAGCCTGTTACCAAACGGTACGAACTGTTCTCCTATTATTTTACCTATCTCGGCGGAGAAGGCAATCGGACCTCCGAGGCCCGGGCCGAAGAGTTGAGTTGGCGGACCAATATCGAAAAAACACCCCTTCATGGATGTAATTGAGGTTAATGATGACATTTCTCCTATTTTTTCTTGCATTCAACAGTGATTCGTTTACACCTCTCGACCCATCTTCCTTTTCTGAGCCGGAACCGATCCTGGAAGCCGTCCGTTCTCTAGGGCGTGAAAACCGGAACGAAACCGAATTGGCATCCAAGTTGACTCGCCTGGAAAACATGGACCGATTGGTCAAAAGACTCAAGCAAATACTTGTGGAGCGCGTTTCGGCGGATGCGATGAGCGCATCCAAGGCAGCCGTACAACTCGAAACAGGTTACTTTTTGATGGCGCGTTACCTTACGGATGCCGGTGAAACCAGGGCCGCCGAGCGATGCTACGACTTCGCCGAACCGCTTTATCGGGGGACCTCACTCGAACCGAACCGCATGTTCTCCAAAGCCATGATCATTGCCAAAAAGGAACCCGAACGCGCCGTTGCGGCAATTGAAGCCTTCTTCGATGCCCAACCGCCCTATATGGGCTCCCTTTATCGCGGAAAATTCGAGCACAGTTTGCAGTATTACCTCAGTGAATTACAAGACCGAGCGGGCATGGAAAAACCCTGTCTGGACACATTGGAAGCCTACCTGGCCTATGCGCGAAAAAACCCGGAGCTGATTTCCAGGAGAGATCAAAAAGCCCTGGCTCGGTTCGATCGATTGACTTCAAGATATCGAGGAAGCATTTCGGACAAGGAACGGAAAGAGATTCGAAAGATGGTAAAAGACCATGCCCGACAGGAGAATGACGGGAGACATGACCGCCGGCGGACTGAGTTCCGACGTTCCTACGAAGTGCAATCCGAGGATGACGCCCGAGTCATGGGTCATAATTTTCTAGCCCGTTATATCCACTGACCTTAAGCCGCGGAATATGGCGAGATGAATTCAATCAGGCCACGCGCCGGACGGTCGTGACGATATTGTTGATCAGACCGGGTTACCTGGCCGAACTTTGTCCACGAGGAACCGCCCTAAATCCAGGCCTCGTCGGGAAACACTTTTGATTCCAGCTTTTTTTCTATACAATGAGTATGCTGCCACACCGTGGGCATCGACCGCGGGCCGCGGTCGATGGAGAGTGTAGATTGGCTAGAATCTTGATCGTTGATGATGACCCCACCATCCTCAGGCTTCTGGACGGCGTCTTTAGGGCCGCGGGGCATGACTCCCTGACCGTGAGCGATTCCACCACGGTGATGGATCTACTGCGAAGAGAACCGGTAGAAGCCATGGTTCTGGACATCATCATGCCCAAGGTGGACGGCTGGGAGCTGCTGAAACAATTGCGCACGGACGTCGAAACCAGGGACCTGCCGGTCGTGTTGCTGTCCACCCTCAACGACGTCTCTCACAAGGTCCGCGGCATCCGCGACGGTGCATCGGATTACCTGGTCAAGCCCTGCGAACCGGCCGAACTGATTGCGCGGGTAGAGCGCCTGATCGAACGCCGCTATCGCGATACGGCCGATCTTCAAGGTCAGCTGGATGTCTACTCCATCGAGGAACTGTGCCAGGGCTTCGAGCAATACAGCAAAACCGGATTTTTGAGAATCTCCTCGGGCAGAATCTCGGGTACCTGCGTGATCGACAAGGGTTGCCTGGTTTCCGCCGCGTACGGCAGGCTCAACGGATTCCTGGCCCTGGAAGCCATGCTGGATTTGAAAAACGGGGTCTTCCATTTTCAAAATCGCGAATCCATTCCGTTGTACGAGAACGAACCGACGCCGCAGATCTTGAGTTCCCTGCTCATGAACGCCGCCTGGATCAAGGATGAACTGCACATCCGCAAAAACCTGCTGCCCCAAGCCAGGGCGCGGTTGCGCTTTGTCAGCGCCGTTCCCGAATTGTCGGATAAGTTTCAAGACGTTCCCTTCGAGGAGGTCGGGAATTTTTTGGCCGAAAACCCGGGCAGCAGTTTCGACCAGTTGATGGAACAAATGTTGTCCGCGCCGAACAGGGTGCGTCTGGCCCTGGCCGTGTTGATCGAATACGGGGCCGTGCAAATTTCGGAAAACCATGCTGAGCCGGATACGCCGCGCGGCTTTGCGGAATTCTTCGGCGAGTTGACCGGCGGCATCGGCTCCGGTAACCTACATCTATATGCATTGATCGATGAGGGCGGTAAAAAACAGCTGCCCTCCATGCTGGCTTCCGTGTCTCTGAACCTGGGCGATAAAGAACTGGCCCGCCTGGAACAGGGTACCGGCCTCCTTCAATTACCTTTCGGCGACAGCGAGGCCTTTCTCCTGTTTGAAACCTTGGACCCCCGATCCTATCCCCATCAACATAAACAGTTCAGTTTCTCCGGCTGCTTGTTTCTCCTGGAGCAACGCATACCACGCCCCAAGCTGTATAAATTGATCGCTGACTTCCGCGCGCTTTTGGGCAAGATGTCTCACCTCTACGTTTACACAGGAAACGAACAGGTTCGCAAGGACCTGTCGGAGGTGGCTCCCGACCTTGTTTTGGGAATCGAACCTTAAAACTCCTTTGCTTTCCTATCACTCTGTTTAAATTCGGACTGGTATGCAAATTCCAGTTGATCTGCATATTTTAAACAGACCCTTGTGTTCCCGGACCAGGCATTAACTTGGTCTTTCTATGTGTGCACGGGAAGAATTTGAGATTGCGGTGCAAAACGCCTTAGCCGATATTCTTCTGCATATTGTGCGTTATGTCACCTTTGCCTGGATTTCTCTAAGAATCTATTCGATTGAATTAGTAGAAGTTAGATAATTGTGCTGCTATAATGCCTCTGAGCGGCGGCCATACGGGCCCGGCAATTACCACCCGAAACCCTTTGCCGGGGTCCTTTCACCTATTTACCTCCCTGTGGGCGCCGCTTTTTTTGAACAGGGCCTAAATACGGCGTTGCATGGGGGACGGCACCAGTCCGCTGATGTAGGCCATACCTACCAGATCAGCCAGAGATTCCGCGTGCATTTTGGTCATGACCCGAGCCCGATGGTTCTCCACGGTGCTCTGGGCAATGCCCAGGTTATAGGCGATGACCTTGTTGGGGCACCCCACGACCATATTCTCCATCACCTCGCGTTCGCGATTGGTGAGTCGGGAGGCGCGATCCAAGATAGCCTGCTTCTGCAGGCTTTCGCTCTGACGTTTGCCGTCCAAAGCCAGGGCCTCATAGACACTGTCCAATAGCCGTTGTTGGCAGAGGGGTTTTTCCTGAAAATCGAAGGCGCCCTTGCGCATGGCGCGCACGGCCATGTCCACGTCGGCAAAGGCGGTGATCAAAATCAGCGGCAGGTCGCACTTGCGTTCGCGCAGTTTTTCCTGTAATTGCAAACCGGTATAACCCGGCATACGCACATCGGTGATGATACAGCCGCCCATATCGGGTTCCAAGAACTCAAGAAACTCCAGGGCGTTTTTGAAGCAGAGAGGTTTCAGGTCCACGGACAGCAAGAGGGTGGTCAACATCTGACAGATTTCTTCCTCATCTTCGATGATAAAGACCGTGGCGGTATGTGTGGTCATCGACAGCTTTCCTTAGCCTGAAAACTCCGCCTTTACAAATTTGTATGGCAGCATAAGTATGCGCCCAACAAAGATTATTGTCAACGGGTGAATGAACATGGGGGAGCCACAAAAATACCAAGAGTCGTGTTTGCATGAATTTGGGTAAAGTATCCCTGTCAACAATCCATGTCGGTCTGTCGAACTCACCAAAGCTTGAAACCGGCAGGCGCCTGTAGGGTGCTGCGATTTCAAGACCGAGCACGCTTTCCTGCCGACCAACGGGCGCGAAGCTCCTGCCGGTCCGCTTCGCTTAATTGCCAGGGGATTCGGCTTTGCTGAAGCTTTCGGGTTAGTTCGAAGAGACAAAGTGCCGTGCTTACCGAAATATTGAAACTTTGCGTGAAGCCGTGCATGGGGATACGGACGAAACCATCAGCCAGGTCGTGGGCCTCATCGCTCAGGCCCTTGAGTTCCGTACCGAAGCACAGGGCGATTTTCCGATCGACGGGGACCTCCGTCAGGGGGATACAGCCTTCGCGGAGGCTGGCGGCCCAGATTCGGTAGCCTCTTTCCTTGAGCGCTTCCAGGCATGTTTTGGTATTGGCGCCGCCCGGTTGGTCCCAGGTGTGGATATCTACCCAGGCATCCGCGCCTGCGACGATTTCCGGACTGACGCGCCATGCGTTGTGGTTGGCAATCGCGTGTAGCTCCTGAACGCCGAAACATTCACAGGCGCGAATGACCGCCGCGCCGTTATGGGGTTGGTAAAGGTCTTCGAAAACCGCGACGATGTGGCGCGTGCGCAAGGCCAGGACCTCTTCGATGCGGTCGGCAAGCGGTGTTTCGGCCATGGATCAGCATTTCCCCCGGGTGGGAATGCAGGCGCCCGTAATGTGCCAACTCTCGTCTTGGGCCAGGAAGGCGACGGTCGCGGCCACGTTTTCAACCGGGACCCAGGCCGAGAAGTTTTCTTGGGGCATGGCCGATCGGTTGGCGGGGGTGTCCATGATGGTCGGCATGACCGCGTTGACCGTAATGTCGTCCTGAAGTGTCTCCTCCGCCATGACTTGGGTCAGGTGCATAACCGCGTTTTTGGAGGCCGTGTAGGGGCCCATACCCGGCAGAGCCCGAGCCGCGGCATAGGCGGCCACGTTGATGATGCGGCCCTGCTTGTGTTTGTCCATGCGGCGCAGGGCTTCCCGGCTTGCGATGAAGCAGGTGTCCAGATTCATGGTGAACATGTGCTTCCATCCCTCGTAATCGGTATCGGCGATACTACTCATGGCGAAACCGCCCGCCACGTTGACCAGGATATCCGGGGCGCCGAAAGCTTGGAACCACTGCTTGACCGCCGATTCGTCGGTCAGCTCCACCTTGGTATAGGTGCAGTCGGGGTTGTCCCTCATGACGTCCGGCAGGTTGTCCAACTCTCCCGCCACGATATAACTGGTATGAACCCTTGCGCCGCCTTTCAAAAAGACCTCGCAGACCGCCCGGCCCAATGCGCCGGTGCCGCCGGTGACAATGACGTTTTTTCCTTGGAAACTCATGGTTTTCTCCCTCGATCAGTGAAGGGCAGGCGTTGTTCGAATGTGGTGGTCTCGAAGAACGCGGCTACCTTGTCCCGGGTTCTCGGGTAGATGCCGGGGTCGATGCCGTGCCCGGTGATCACGGCGAAGCCGATTTCTTCCATGCCCTCGCCCAGCTCACGGGCAAAAAGCGCCTGATCGACCGAATTCCCGGACCAGTAGCGGCTCATGTCGCAAACCCGGATGCAGAAGTCCTCGTCATACCGGTCTTCCTCGTTTTCGGCCAGGTGGTAGGCTTGCCGCTTGTCTACCTGATCGAAACGAGCGTAATCGCGGTTCAATGCCTGAATGCCTCTTTCCTGTTCGGTTTGCAAGCCGGCCTCCGACTAATAGATCTGGTCTATTATATACACATGGCCGGCAGAATCGCCGGCACGACGAGGATGACCCGGCGCAACCAGAACAGGGTCAGGCCGGCGAAGCGCGGCGCACGAGCTCCGAAAATGGTTTCTTTGGTGTGCGCACTTCCCAAACCCCAGGTCAGTGCCAGTAAGGCCAGAGCACTTCTCTTCTAGCAGGATGCAGGTTCGGTTAAAGAGCTTGAATGATTTATCTTGGGAGATCGCGTGTCATTTCAGCTTTTTATTTGCTGCCATCCGACTGCCGGGATTTCTTTTTGGGGCCTCTTAATCCTGGGTTTTGGCCTGGTTTGGACAGATTCAAGGCGTTTTCGGCCATAAAGCAGCCGAATTTGGACGCACCGATATCCACTTGACTTCAGGAATTGAATTGGCGCACCTTCCGGCTCAGGCTGCTTCGGCCTGGTTGGGTTTTCGCCTGGGCTTCAGCGGGATCAACCATCCCGCCTCTGTCAGTGTCTTTTTGCGGAACTCTTGGGAGCCGTAGATTGGGTCCGACCAATTGGCCGGGGCTCTGGTCTCCAGGGCTTTGTAGACAGCGTCCATGTCCAATGACCAACCTTCGTTGGTTAGTAGGAACGGCAGTTTGATACGTTGTAAATCCGGCTCTCGTAAAGCGACAGCCACGTAGCGCATCCAATCCACGTAGGTTTTCGCTCGGATCTCTTCTTTGAGTTGCGACAGGATGGCAATTTCAGGTCCCTTCGGCGCCTTGCTCTCATCCAACTCCTTCTTCAGGCGACCAACTGAGCTGTAGGGGAAATCTGCCGGGTCCTCGACCATGGCGGCGCGAACCGGATTCATTTCGATGTATGCCAATACCTGCAACAGAGACTGACCGTCTTCCACCACGATATTTTTGAAGCGAGCGCCCCACAAGTGTCCTTTGGTTCCTTTAATGCGATTGTGCGCCACCGCCGTTCTCCGGTTGATTTCCCACATGAAACAACTCAGACTGGTATAGCGTTGATAAAGGTGCTCTGCCATATAAGATCGATAGGGCCGCGGATGGGCCAGATGGGTTTGTGCCAACTCGTAACGGCGTCGAATATCCGCTTCGTCGAAGGGCGGCCTGTTGACTTCCACGCAAATATGGCTGTGATTGCTCATGAGGCAATATCCGATCGGTTTGACGTAGTAGATCTCCCCATATGTATCCATGAGGTTGACAAAAATCTCTTTGATCTCCGTCTCTTCCAGCCAGAACATCTCCTGGGCGGTTTTGGTCATCACGTGGTGATAGATTTTTTCTCCGGGTGGGTCAAGTCGTCGCGGCATAGAATACCTCGAATAGGAGATGGGAAGGCCGAGTTGATGGACTGCCGAAGATTGAAGGAACGACAGCCGTTTCTATAAGTCTACGTTAGGTAACTGCCAGGCTGCCAGGGGTTTTTGAAAAAACAAGGAAGAATAACTCCTCTCCGTCGCCTAAACAGAGTGGTATGTCGCCATTACCCGAACCTGGAACGCATCCCCTTTTACCCGAACCTGGAACGCATCCCCTTCTGGACATTACCCGAACCTGGAACCCATCCCCTTCTGGAGGCAATCTCCTTTCCCACCAAAACAGAATGGTGTGCCCCAAAAAAATGGCAACGTGCTTACTTAGAGCTTTTTACCCGTACCTGGAAGCCACTCATTACCTGGAAGCCACTCACCCCCCGTACCTGGAAGCCACTCACTGCTTAGAGCTTTTTACCCGTACCTGGAAGCCACTCACTGTTTTACCCGTACCTGGAAGCCACTCACTGGAAGCCACTCACCTTTCCCACCAAAACAGAATGGTGTGCCCAAAAAGATGGCAACGTGTTTACTTAGAGCTTTTTACCCGTACCTGGAAGCCACTCACC
>JASJCB010000105.1 GCA_030066195.1 Acidobacteriota bacterium | reverse complement strand
TTACCTCCGAAGGCTGCAGCCAGCGGAGTTCCCGGAGCCATTGCCTTCGGATGTAACTATTTTATATGCGTCGGCTTTTCGATGATCCGACGCGAACAAACCCGGGCACGTCGGTGAGCACCCTTTCAGTAACCTCATCGCGATGGTCCCTACTTAAGGTTCTTCACACCCCGGGCTTGTTCACGTTACTTAGATTTCGCGGACGGCCACGCCGCCGTTGGTGGTGCGGACGCGGATGGTGGCGCCGCCGTTACCTATGGTGGCGTTCAACTTACGGCCGATCTTCCCTTTAACGGTGACCGGGAAGTCGGTCTTGATACTACCGTTGACCGTGCCGGTTTCCAGTCGGGCGTTGTAACCCGCGGGCATGCTCAGCACAACGCCGCCGTTGGTGGTTTGCACATCCAGGCCCGCGCCGTCCCAGGTATCGCCGTCCAGTTCAACCTTGACGCCGCCGTTGGTGGTTCGGCCGTTGACATTTCCGGCCAGGTGATAAAGTTTCACGCCGCCGTTGAGCGCATTGAAGGTGATGTCGCCGTTGACCTCGGAGATGCCGATGCCGCCGTTATGGGTTTCCAGCTTGAGGTTGGATTGCAGGGGCACGTAGACCTCGAAGCTCACCGACCAGCCCTGGTTGTAGCGCTTACTGCGCGGGCCCTCGGCGTGAATACGATCGCCGAACTCCAGGCGGATATCCGCGGCCAGTTCCTCCGCATCGCTGTCGTTGTTTGCCCAGGTCTTGATCGTGGCTTTGACATAGATTTGGTCTTCATCCCAGCCCTTGATCGAAATACCGCCGTTTTTGCCGCCGTCCACCCAAATAGTTTCGCGATCGGCGGGCAGGTTTTCTTCTCGGACCTCGGTGTATCTTGCCCGGTCGCCGGCGAAGGCCGTGACCGCGGTTATCAGGATCATCAGGGAAATTTTCAGGCGCATCGTTCACACTCCTCATTGTCGGTGAAATTTTTGGGGATTGAGCCTCGCATGGGCTGTACGCAGGGTTGGACAAGGCGTCTTTTCAAAACGCTGCATGCTTTCTGAAAAAAATGTGGGCGCCCGATATGTTATGCTTAACCAACCGTTACGGCGTTTGTTCACAAGGAGACCGCCCTTGAAGCGATTCGTTTTTCTTCTCTTGTCGGGGTCGTTGCTGATCGCCTGGCAGGCCGGTAAGAGTCCTCATTATGAATTGTCCGCGTCCAATGAACTGACCAGGCCCGATCCGTCCGTCTACCGGAAGTGGCAGTACATCGGGTCTTCGGTGGTTCCCAACGAAATGAACAGCGGCAAAGCCATTTTCCCCGGTATCCATCATGTCTACGTGGACCCGGACAGCTACCGGGCCCATCGTGACAAAGGCGCCTGGCCTGACGGCACCATCGTGATCATGGAAGTCCAACACATCCAGGAAAAGGAAACCGTCGGCGGTTTCGGCTATTTCACCACCGGCGCCATGGATATCCTGGTCCAGTTGAAAGACAGGCGCGTTTTCCCTGGAAACGGTTGGAGCTACTATCTCTACCGCGACAAAGACATCAAGGCCGGCAAGACCGTGGCCGCTCCGGAAGACGCCCGTTGCACCTCCTGCCACCAGTCCGCGGCCGAGGAAGATGAGCTGTTCAAACAGTACTACCCCGAATTGCGCAAACCCTGAACTGGAAACCTGAATGATTGGGAAATTTACGGCGTGACCAGCTTGCCGTTCCTCATGTGCTTTCTTGCGAAGTTTTCAAGTTCCTTGGACGGCAGGGGGCGGCTGATCAGGTAACCCTGGATACGACAGCGTTTTTCATGTTGCCTCAGGAATTCCAATTGCTCATTGGTTTCTACGCCCTCGATAACGACCTCTAATCTCAGCCCCCTGGCCATACTCACGATGGCATGCACAATGCGCGCATCCTCACGATTGGTGGTCAGGTCTCGCACAAACGAGCGGTCGATTTTGATGGTGTCCAGCGGGAACCGTTTCAGGTAGGCCAGAGAGGAATAACCCGTGCCGAAGTCGTCGATGGCTAGGTGAAATCCCATTTCCTTCAGGGTTTGTAGATTCTGGAGGGTGGTGTCCGCGTTGCACATCAAGGTGCTTTCCGTCAGTTCCAATTCCAGCCAGTCCGCCGGGACGCCGGTTTCTTCCAAGATGTTGCGGAAGGTTTTGGCCAGCAGATTTTGTTGGAACTGGAGCGCGGACAGATTGATCGATACGGCAAACGGCGGCAGGTCGGATTGACGCCATTCCCTGAGCTGTATGCAGGCGGCACGCAGCACCCATTCGCCCATGGGCAGAATCAAGCCGGTTTCCTCGGCCAGGGAGATGAATTCGCCGGGAGGCACCAATCCGCGTTCGGGATGGTTCCAGCGAACCAGGGCTTCTACACCCACCATATTGTCCTTGCGCAGGTAAAGTTGGGGTTGGTAGTGAAGCACCAGTTCGTCGTTCTCGAGGGCGCGACGCAGGGCGGCCTCCAGCTTCAGTCGCTCCAGAGCCCGTTCGTTCATCTGGCTCCGATAGAATTGGAAGTTGTTCTTGCCCCGTTTTTTGGCGTTGTACATGGCCACATCCGCGTGTTTCAGGAGGGTCTCCATGTCTTCGCCGTCGCGAGGGTAGACCGCGATGCCGATGCTGGGTGTCACGGTGACCTCGTGCCCGTCCAAAATGCACGGCTGGGTAATGGCCCGCTGGATGCGTTGCGCCACAACGGCCGGATCGGTATCTACACCCACGCCGTTAATAATGATGATGAATTCGTCACCACCCAATCGGGCCAGGTTGATCATGCGATCATCATCGTTGACGCGCATGAAGAGGTCGCTTTCGCGCAGGCTGTGGGTGAGTCGTTCGGCGAGTATTTTCAATAGCTTGTCGCCGTTCGTGTGGCCCAGGGTGTCGTTGATGGTCTTGAAGCGATCGATGTCGATGAACAAAACGGCCAACTGGGACTTCTGGCGTCGCGCCAGCTTGAGGGCATAGCGCAGGTTCTCGTTGAACAGACTGCGGTTGGGCAGGTCTGTCAGCGCATCGTAATAGGCCAGGTAGCGAATCCGTTCATTGGCCTTGATGCGTTCGGTTATATCCTGAACCATGGCCAGAAAAACCGGGGGCGCCTCGTCCCAGGAAAGGTGGATCAGGATTTCCACCGGATAGATGCTGCCGTCCTTCCGCTGGTGTTGGCCCTCGATAATGATGTTCTCGTATCGACGCTCCCAAAGCGGTTTCACCAGATGATCAAACTCTTTGGGTCCGATGTCGGGGAACAACGCCAGCGGCGACATTTCCAGCAGTTCTTCCTTCTCGTAACCCGTATTGCGGGATGCGCGGCTGTTGGTTTGAAGCATCTTCAGGTTATCCGAGTCGAAGATATAGATTTCATTGGAGGCATGTTCCAAGACACGAGCAAAGCGGGCGTTGAGACGTTCATTCCGCTTGAAGGCGGTCACATCGCGGACCACGGCCATGGCGTCGGTTTTGTTGATGGGAGTGAAGCGCACCTCGTATTCTACCGATTGGTCGTTCCGCTCCAAATGGAGTTCCAAACCCATATTGGTCTGACTGAGCAGGGTACTCCTCAGGGTGGTTTGCAAGCGTTCCGCGGCATGCGCGGGCAGCATCTGGTCGAGAACTTTTCCCTGATCTTCAATGGAGAACAACGGGTGGCGCTCGCCGGAAACCGGATGGGCCTCGGCCATCACCCCTCGTTGGTCGAATCGGTACATGGCATCGGGCATGGCTTCCAAGAGCGCGATGTTTTCCATGAAGATGCAATTGGTGCGCAGCATGTAACGTACCCGCTGGGCCAGAATGGTCCAATTGAGCGGTTTGGTAATGAAGTCCGTAGCCCCGGCCTCATAGGCTTGTTCGATGGAAACCTCATCGGTGAGGCCGGTAACCATGAGGATGGGCGTCAATTCGCCCCACGGGAGTTTTCTCAGAGCGCGGCAAGCCTCGAACCCATTCATAACCGGCATCTCTACATCCAACAAAACAATGTTGGGTTTCTCCCGGGTGAAAATGTCCACGGCCTCTTCGCCGTTTTCCGCTGTGATGATTCGAAAGCCTTTTTGTTCGAGCGACTGGCAAATGAGAAAGCGTTCTATCCTGTCATCGTCGACAGCCAGAACCAACGGTTTTTTACGTTCGGTTCCACCTTCCATTCGCTCTCCCGCGGGAATACATTCAGCCATTCTAACCATGTATTGTATGAAAATGGCTTTGAAATTTCCAGGCTTATTTAGTTCCTAGCAAAGCGTCGGATTTCATTAACTGATCGGAAGTACTCTTTCTTCACTAGATTTTGTAGAGTCCCGGGCTACCCGACATTTTTCCGGTAGGTCGTTCACACTTAGCATTCTTGTTTTAATTCTTCCGTGGCTGCCTCGAATTCATATTGCAGGTCGACCATCTTTTCCGCGGCTTTGTCCAGTTCGCCGTCGCGACAATACTGCTCCATGGTTTTACAGATTTCCGAAAGGGTCATGGCGCCCAGATTGGCGCTGCTGGATTTCAGGGTGTGCACTGCCCGCCGCGCATCATCGATATCGCGCTCGACGAAAGCCCTTTGGACGTTTTTCAAGAGTTTCGGGGCATCCTCCAGGAAAATACTGATCAATCTGGCCACCACTCCCCGATTGGAGTCTGTTTCCAGGGCGCGAATCCTGTCCAGGATCTTCTGATCGATGGCGCTGCTGCCGGGCGGGCGCGGTTTTGTCTCATTGGGCGAATTGGTGATCGTGATCAACCCGGGTTTTTGGGGTTCCGTTGCGGAGACGCCGCTAACCGGCTTTATCCAGCGCGCCACCAATTCATAGAGTTGTTCCTGATTATACGGCTTACTTAGATAGTCATCCATACCTCTGGCAAGGTAGTTTTCACGGTCGCCGGCAATAGCGTTGGCGGTAACGGCGATAATGGGCACCCCTTCTTGATTATTGCGTCGTTCCCATTCACGGATGGATTGCATCGCCTGAAGGCCGTCCATCTCCGGCATCTGGATGTCCATGAGGATGAGGTCGTTTTCGGATTCGGTGGCAACCTGAACGGCCTCTACGCCGTTTTGGGCAAGGCGAACCCGGCAACCCATGGTTTCCAACATGCCCTTGGCAACCTCGCGGTTGACGGGATTATCCTCAGCGACCAGAATGCTCGCATCGAATTGGGCCGTGGCGGCCGCCTCCTCGGGATTTGCCATAAACGGCTGATCTTCGGTTTGGGCGGAAGTGTTGACCGCGCGTAACAGGGCCTGAAAGAGTTGTTTGGGGCGCACGGGTTTGGCCGCAAATGATTGAATGCCCGCACGCTTTGCCTCGCGCGTGGTGATGTATTGGGTAGAAGAACTGAGCAAAAGCAGGCGAAGGGCCTTGAGCTCCGGGTCCCGGTTGATGACGCGGGCCAGTTCGATGCCGTCCATGCCCGGCATGACCATGTCGACTATGGCCAGGTCATACTTTCCATGTCCGGTGGAGGCATGACGCAGGATTTCGAGGGCTTTGAAGGGATCGGACACCGTGTCGCCGCGCATGCCCCAGGAATTGATATGATGACTTAAGATCTCCCGGTTGGTGGCGTTATCGTCGACGATCAAAGCACGCAGGCCGCGTAGATCACTACGGTCGCCCCCGGCCTTTTTGGCGGTTTTTTCCTCGGCAGGGACGGCGAACCGGGCTGTGAAATA
Organism: Acidobacteriota bacterium; assembly: GCA_030066195.1. Classification (GTDB taxonomy): domain Bacteria; phylum Acidobacteriota; class Holophagae; order Acanthopleuribacterales; family Acanthopleuribacteraceae; genus JASJCB01. The sequence goes on along the minus strand of JASJCB010000105.1, from coordinate 27,442 downwards.
AAACCTGGCGCCATTGCCGTACTCGCTTTCGACGCCGATCTCGCCGCCCATCAGTTCGACCAGGCGCTTGGAAACGGCCAGACCCAAACCGGTACCGCCGAATTTGCGGCTGGTTGACGAATCCGCCTGAGAGAAGGACTCGAAGATATGGCCCTGGAGGTCGGGTTCGATGCCGATGCCGGTATCTTTAACCTCGAAATAGAGGATACAGTCCTGCTCGGACTTCTCCACCAGGGTCACGCGCACCAGAACCTCGCCGGAGTCGGTGAATTTGATGGCGTTACCGACCAGGTTGACCAGGATCTGGCGCAAGCGGCCGGGATCGCCGGTGGTGCAGGAGGGTACGTCGTCCAAGACGTGACAGATCAACTCCAGCTTTTTTTCATGGGCGCGGCTGGCCAGCAATTCGACCACCTCCCCCACCAGTTCGCGGGGCTCGAAGTCGACGCTGTCCAATTCCATGCGACCGGCTTCCACCTTGGAGAAGTCCAGGATGTCATTGATGATGGTCAACAGGGCCTGTCCCGAGCGCCTTACAGTCTCGGCATAGCGGCGCTGTTCGTCTTTGAGGTCGGTGCGTAGCAATAACTCGACCATGCCCAGGACCCCGTTCATGGGTGTGCGTATTTCATGGCTCATATTGGCTAGGAAGTCGCTTTTGGCTTGGCTGGCGTTTCGGGCGGCTTCGGCTTTTTCGCGAGCGCGCAAAAGTTCCTGGGTTCGTTGGCGCACCTTGTCTTCTAAAGTGTTCTGGTAGTCGGTGACCTGGCGGCGGAATTTTTTCAGGTTGCTCCGCATTTCGTTGAAATGAGTGGCCAGTTCGTGCAATTCGTCCCTTGATTTTACCGAAACCTCACGGTCCATATCGCCCTTTGCCACGGCTTCCATGCCGGCGACCAGGGTTCGAAGCGGGGATGTGATGCGACGCGTGATCAGCAGGGTGCCGATGATACCCAAGGCCGTGACGAAGAGGATGATCACCAGTGTGGAAACCAGCAGGGCATTGGCGTCTTCCTCCAGTTGCTCCGTACTCAAGAAGATGCGCAGGTAACCCACGGGTTCGCCGCCTTCCTGAACCGTATCTGTCATATCTCCGCCCAATCCCGCGACATTGCTTGCTTTTACAGCGATGAAGATTTCGATGGTTTCCACGGGGCCGTTATCGAAATACCGTTCTACCCAGCCTTTTTCCTCCAACTCGGCATCGGGAATGGGCGGCATATTGACGGGGACGGTGCCGCGCTCCAATAAAAGACGAAAGCCGCTGCTGTACATGGCGGTATAGGCTATATTTTCATTATTCATGACATTTTCCAAGATAGGCCCCAGCAGTTCGCTGTTTTCGGTATATAGACCGAACTCACTGACGGCCGCGGCAAGACGGGCTTCCTGAACGGCATGTGTGACCATCTCCCTGCGTCGGTCGGAAATTTCGCGCTGCATGAAAAGTAGACCCAGGCTCAAGGCAGTCGCCAAAATAAGGGAGATGGTCAGCAAGTTGAACTTGGCCGCCAACTTAACGTTTTTGAAAGCGCTCAAGCTGTCACCGCCTCAGTTATAGATCCAAATAGCATCTGTTTTTGCATCCTTCGCAATTTCTACATTCAGTAAATCGATTATCTTTAGGTTCAAAGTATACACCAGTTTGCGAGGCTCCTCCGGTGGAAGCTGATCCGGCGGTGTTCCCTCCAGTATTTTTTGCGCCAGGGCGCCGCTCTGAGAACCCAGGTCGGTCCAATCCCAGTCAAGAGCCAAAATAGCGCCGGCTTTGACCCACGAACGCGACAAGCCGATCAAAGGAACCCGGCTGCGGAGGGATGATTGGAGAATGGCCCGGGTTGTTGCGGGTTTCACGACCAAATTGTCCGGAAGGCTCCATAGAACGTCTACGTGTTGTAACACCTGGTTCAAGGCAGAGGGCAGCTCGCGCGCTTTCCTGACATGGATTGAGAGCAGCTCCAGGCCCAGCGTCTCGGCCGCTGTCTTCGCCTCTTCAACGCGTTGACGATTTTGCTCACTGTTGTACAAAACACCGACTTTCCTTACCTTCGGCAATAAGGTTTTGATCCACTCAAGCTGCGAGGCCACGGGGTATTCCAGGACCACAAAGGTCATGTTCTCATTTCGAGTCAATTCCGAGGGGTTCAAGACCAAACCGGCGATGATCGGAATATCCAAATTCAATTCAGCGATAAATTGCCCGACGGCTTGCCCCAGGGTAAGGATCAGGCGAGGCCGGTTTTCTTGAACGGCGCTCAGAACGATCTCTTCTCTCAGGACGTTATTCAGATTGATATGTTGGAACTTGACCGGTAGGTTCTGCTCTTCAAAAAAACCGACAAACCCTTGAAAACATTTTGTATAGCGTTCCTCGTCAGATATTCGGACCGTGAGGATCGTCCGGTTCTCCGACAGCGGAGCCGAGAGGCACACCTGAGTGAATATCAAGAAAAAGAAACTTACGACAAACAATCTCAAGGGCAAATGCGGCAAACTTGGATTACCTCTTCCCGGTTAAGGTAACGATGTATGGAGATCAGGCCGGATATCACGGTTTTCAGCTTTGGTTTTGGTACGAATTTTCATGGTTGGAATCTCCGCCTGCCGAGTTTCGCATCACGGTCTTTCATGTAACTATACCGATTTGGATCTCCGGACACGATAGAGATAACCCCCTGTCATTTTTGTTTTTTTCCCACTGAATGAAAATGTCTCCGATGAAACGGCGCCGGCCGTGACCAGGCTATCGGGTCTGCCGGAAGATACCATTCCCTCACATCAGGTTCTATCGGTCTTTAGAGTACAAACCTTAGGTGGGTTTACAACCGGTCGTAAGGACATTCAGGTCACATCGGCACAAGCGGTCGCGCGGCGTAGGACGGTTGTTTTTTCACGGTTGCTTTTTTTGACACAAATGTTTTAGGATAAGTCATCCCACCATGTTAACAGACCGTATCTTACTGGTGTTGAACATGGCTCCCTATCTTTCCTATATGGCCTTTTTTGGATTCGCCGGTATTGCTTTCCTTTGCCACTTGCTGGTGGTGAGGCGTTTGGAAGCAACTTTCCGTGAAGAATTGTCAATTGCCCGGCACGACGCCGTCGTGCGTCTTGAATGCGAACGCGACCGCCTGCAACAAATCCTGGATCGTTTGCCTTACGCCCTCTACTGGCAGGACAGTAACATGGTTTTCCAGGGTTGCAACCTTGCCTTCGCCGAGGGGGCCGGACTGGATCATACCGATCAGGTGATCGGAAAAACTGTGGTCGACCTTTTCTGGGAGGATCCGGCCGCCGAGCGGAAATGTGATCTGGAAGCCCTCGCCAATGGTGTTGACGGCGCCTCCTATGAGTGGGTGCGCCCCGGCCCGGGCGGCGAAAAGAGTCACATGCTGACGCGAAAGTGGGCGTTGTTCCAGGGAGATCGACTGAACGGCATATTGGGTTTCTATGCCGACGTCAGTATATTCAAAAAATACGAAATTGAATTGCGCCGTTCACAGGAGGCCGCGGAATGCGTGGGGATGGCCAGGGGTCTTTTCTTGGGTAACATGGCCGACGAGTTGAAGGTGCCGGTAAACGGTATTCTGAGTTACGCGGGATTCGGCATCAAAATAGACGGCAATACTGAACGCATGCGGCAATATTTTCAAATGATCGACAGTTGTGCCCAAAATCAGCTGCGCCTGCTTGACGACATCATCGACCTGTCCAGGCTGCAAACGGGTCGAACCCGTCTGAATCTGGTTCCTGCCGACATACCGGGGTTGATGAAGAAGACCCTGGAAAGCATACGTCCCAGGGCTGCCGAGCAATCCCTATTCTTGGAGCTTCACGAAATGGACTTACCCGATCCCTTCCCCCTGGACGAGGTTCGCATCGGTCGTGTTCTGGAACATCTGATTCATCGCTCCTGTCGGACGGCCCATTCAGGAACAACCATTATCCTCGCCGCCAGTCGCGGACCGTCCGGTCTGCGAATTTGCGTACGCAACAGGGGAGCCGGACTGCCGGTGCAGGAGACGCGACAGCTATTCGACAAGCTCTACAGCGCGGACAACCGGAATACGGGCAGCCGGGGAGAAGACCTGGAGTTGGCGGTATCTCGCGAAATCGTCACACTGCATCGGGGAAAAATCTGGGCGGAAAACCTGGTTACGGGAGGGCTCGCTTTCTATTTCGAGATACCACCGGACCTGGCCGGTCAACTGGCTAGAGGCGATCGACCGCTATCTTTTCAAGCGGTTGCAAGAAATTAAGCGGATTTATTGACGAGAGGCCGGGGTTAGCTTCATGGTAAGGCGCTCCTTGCCGCGCATGACCACGATGGTGGTTTCCTTGCCGACTTTCAACGCTTCGATGGCGTAGGTATAGTCATAGATATTCTCTACCTTTTTACCTGCCAGTTCCACAATGATGTCGCCGCCCTTCACACCGGCTTTCGCGGCAGGGCCGTCCTCCGCGACACCCGATAGTTTGAGGCCCGGTGTCTCCGATTGGGCGTAATCGGGGATGGTGCCGAGGTAGGCGCGCATAACCGCGCGACGTTGACTGTTTTCCGGTCGCTTCATGGGCGTGTATTCGGGGGCATCGGCGCTTTGCACCAGGTCGCGCGCGACCAGACCCATGAAGCGCGCAACGTCCTTCATGCCCGCATAGTTCAATTTCTCCGCGGTGTCCCTGGGGGTGTGATAGTCCTCATGAGATCCCGTGAAGGCGCTCAAGATGGGAACCTTTTTGAGAAAAAAGGCCGTGGCGTCCGTCGGCAGGTAGCTGTCGTTTTGGGTGGTAATAGACAGGCCCACCGGTGCATTGCGACGTTCGACCACTCCGGCCCAGGCGGGACTGGAGCCCAGGCCCTGTACCACCAGGGAGTCCTTGAGCCTGCCGATCATGTCCATATTCAGGTAGGCGATGATGCCCGGGGTCAGCGAGTCCTGTTCCTGCTTGCCGCCGTAGTTTGCGGCGAAGTAATTGGAACCCAAAAGGCCCAGTTCCTCGCCGGACCACGCGGCGAAGAGAAGGTCGTGCTTCATGTTCAATTTTCCGGCACGCTTCTGGGAAGCCAGGTGTTGCGCAATTTCCAGCAAGCCGGATACTCCGGAGGCATTGTCATCGGCGCCGTAGTGAATGCCGCCGCGCTCTTCATCCCTGGCCAGGGAACCGCCTTGTCCACGCCCCAGGTGATCCACGTGAGCGCCGACAGCCAGGGCGGTTTTGCCCTTACTGTCTCCGGCGAACAGGCGTGCTACTACGTTTCTACCGATACTTTTTTCTTTGACGACATCAACCTCGACACCCAGTTTCACGCCCTCGAGTTCGAAACCCATGATCATCTCGCCGGCATCGAGTTTCTTTTGAAGAGCGCTGAAATCCTTGTCGCTGCCGGCGGTAAGGGCGTCGCGCACGGAGGCGCCGATGGAAAGGCCCGGGAAACTGGTGCCGGCGACAGATGTATCGAAAGCCAGTTTGATCAATTCCTGTCGGACTTCCGTGTTGGGACCGTTGGCGACCAACAGGCCCAGCGCCCCCTTGTTGCGGGCCATGGTTGCCTTGTAACGCACGCCGGAATAACGGGTCAGGTGGTTGCGTCGTTTCTGGGGCACATCCTCGGGAAGGAAGTTGAAGATCAGCACCCATTTATCCTTCACGTCAAGGTGGACATAGGAGTCGTATTCCTCCAGGTCGCCCTGAGCGGGGGCCACGAGACCGTATCCCGCGAAGACCACGGGCGCGGGATTCACCTCGCCCGTTTTTGAAAAAGCCAGAGGACGCCAATCCTTGTCCGGAGTGAAGTTTCGGCCGTTAACCTCCAGCTTGTTGCCTTCGCCCAATGAAACGCCGGCAATAAAAGGGAACTCCTGGTACCATCCGCCGTTTTCGCCGTCCGGTTGCAGACCCAATGCTTTGAAAACCGAGGCGACATATTCGGTGGCCATATGCTCTCCGGTCGATCCCGTCAAACGACCGTTCATGGCCTCCGAAGCCAGATGAGTTACGTGCCGGCGAAGGTCGGCAGCAGCGATGCCGTCCCTGGTATTGCTGAGGTCGGCAGCCTTGACGGTTGTGTTGCGGGCGCTCAAGCCTAAAAGTTCTCTAGCCAGCGCGTCATTCCAACCGGCCATGAAAATTTGTGACTGTTTGGCCGCGGTGCGGTTGGAGGTCCAAGACAGGGTGTTGCCGTCGGGTGAGAAGACCGGCAAGCCGTCGAAACCCTCTGTATCGGTGACGCGAACGGGTTCCTTTTTACCGGCGGCGTCCACCAGGTACAACTCGAAGTTGCCGAAGCCGTGTTTGTTGGTGGCAAAAATCAGGTAATCACCGCTGGGATGGAAATAGGGCGCCCAGCTCATGGCGCCGATTCGGGTCAGTTGCCGTTGGTCGCTGCCGTCAATATTCATGCTGTAGATTTCGGCGGTCGCCCCGTCCTCCGAGAAACGACGCCAGCAGATGCGGTCGCCCGCGGCGTTGAAGAAGGGGCCGCCGTCATAACCCTTGACATCGGTCAGGCGGCGGACATCGCTGCCGTCGGCGCGCATGATATAGATGTCCAACATGAAGGATTTGTCGATTTTGAAGGTCTCGGCATCGCGCTTGGACATCTTTTGGGTGTAGGCGTGACGGTTGGAAGAAAACGCGATCCACTGACCGTCAGGCGAGTAGGAGGCTTCGGCGTCGTAACCGCGCTCCGTGGTCAGGCGCTTTTGTTCACCCGTTTTCAGGTCTTTGGCAAACAGGTCGTAAAACTCGTCATAGTCCCAGGAATAGCGACGTTCTTTGCCGCTTGCGCGCATTTCCAACTCTTCCTTTTGTTTCTTGCGGGCATCCGGGTCCAGGTGGGTGGATGCATAAAGGACCCCGGTTTTGTCGGGATGAATCCAGGAGCAGGTTGTTTTGCCGTGACCCGGAGAAACGCGTTCGATATCACCGGTTTCCAGATCCATCAGGTAGATTTGATAGAAGGGGTTTTCGGCAGAACGCTCGCTCTGAAATACCATCCAGCTGCCGTCGGAACTGAAATAACCTTCCCCGGCGCGTTTACCCTCGAAGGTCAGTTGCCGTGTGCGTTGTAACAGGTCTCTCTCGGTGTAATCGGCGGCGGAAAGGCTGCTGATGAGAAGGAAAAAGCAGGCGAAATAAATGGATTTCATGTGCGTACTCCCGAACCAGAATCACCTCACTCTAATGCGAGTATGCGAACCTGTCAACTCTTCGTTCAGGTGGGGCAGGGCTCCGTCAAAGTCACACATGAGCCTTTGACAAGCTCGAATCGACTCAATTCTTCCCGGGTAAGCCTAAGGATAGGGCTTCTGACACTCGATTCTTCCCGGGAAGACACATCCGTACGTGCATCTTTTCTTCTATGCTTCCCTTCGCGAAGCGATTAGTTCAACAAAACATCTTTCGAGCAAATGGTGATTTATGCACCGGATAATGTTGCTTAGCTGTTTTATGCACTGATTTTCTTCTTGTTTTTTCGTGCGAGGATTGGCTCGGTGCCGGATACTCACATGACAATCTGCAAATTCCCCCCGCTCTGACGGCATCCTGCGAGGACTCCCTCGAAGGCTTGCCAATTATGATCAGGTGGTTTAGTCTAAGAATTCCGGATAGTTTTCGGGACAGTCCGCCTTTTTGGAAACGGAGGATTATCATGAGCCTTCAGGCCACGCTCGATCGCATCCCGGCCCATCTTCGCCGGTTCGTGGTTCAGCAAGACTACAGCGCTTATGACGAGATCGATCAGGCCGTCTGGCGTTTTACCTTGCTCCAGACTCATCATCAACTGAAGCATACCGCACACCAGAGTTATGTGAAGGGCCTCAATCGGACCGGGATCTATTTGGATCGCATTCCCCGTATCGAAGAAATGAACGACTGTCTCAGCGAATTCGGATGGGGCGCCGTTTGCGTTCACGGCTTCATTCCCCCACGTGCCTTTCAGGAGTTCCAGGCGCTGGGTATCCTTACCATCAATGCCGACATTCGCCGCGCCGGAAATCTGGCCTATACGCCTTCTCCGGATATCATCCACGAGGCTGCCGGACATGCGCCCATTATTCCCGATCCCATCTATGCGCGTTTCCTCAAGCGTTTCGGCGAGGTAGGAAAACAGGCGTTTGCTTCCAAGGAGGATCTGGCCGTTTATACCGCCATCAAGGACCTGTCCTCCATCAAGGAAGATCTCAACAGCACCCCGGCACAGATCGAGCAGGCGATGGAGGATCTTTACAAGGCGCTGGACAGCGTACCGGTGACCACCGAGGCTGCCTTCCTGGGTCGCCTGCACTGGTGGACCGTGGAATACGGGCTCATCGGCAAACCCGAGGATTACAAAATCTACGGCGCCGGCATCCTCAGCTCGGTGGGCGAAAGCACCATGCTCCACCTGCCCGAGGTCAAGAAGATGCGTCTGCGCGCTCGCTGCGTGGAAACCGATTACGATATTACCGAGCAACAACCCCAGCTATACGTGGTCGAAAGCTTCGAGCGGTTGGACGAAATCCTGGATCAAGTAGTTGCCGACTTTGCCTTCAAGGTAGGCGGAAAACTGGCTCTGCAAAGGGCCGTCGCCTCCGGTGAAGTCGGCACGGTTCATTTCAACTCGGGCTTGCAGGTCATCGGCGAACTGACGGAGATCGTCGGCGGCAAACCGGGTTATTTGCGTTTCACCGGTCCCTGCGCCCTGGCTTGTGACGGCAAGATCCTCGACGGGCATGACCGCACCTATCATGCCGACGGTTTCGGCATGCCGGTCGATCGCCTGGCCGACGGTATCGCGCTGTCTTCGCTTTCCACCTATGACCTGGGCCGTTTCGGGTACCGGGGCCCGGGATCGCGAATTTCGTTGGACTACCGGTCCGGCATCCACCTGGAAGGTAATCTGGACAACATCGTCACCAATAGTCGGGGCGACCTGCTGCTGCTGACCTTCAATAACTGCAGGGTGACCATGGGCGATAGGCTGCTGTTCGATCCCGCCTGGGGTTCCTATGACCTGGGCGTCGGTGAATCCGTGCCCAGCGCTCACGCCGGCGCCGTGGATCTGGATTACTGGCCCGCAACCGAGTTCAGTGAGGCAACCTATCCCAAACACAAGCGCTACAGTTCTTCAGAGCAACAGTTGTTGGACCTTTACCGCAACAATCTCGCGGCCTGGGACGAAGGCGTGGAAACCGCCCTGTCCGTCTTTGCCGAAACCACCGAGGTATTGGAGCGCGACTTCCCCGATCACTGGTTACAGCATTGGAACATGTTGGAAAAACTGGTCGAGGTAGACCGAGGCGTCAAACTGTCCGCGCGCCTGAAAACGACCATGAAAGAGATCGAGTCTCGCGATTTCAGCCGCATCCCGGTTACGCTGGGCCTGCGCTATCTGGGTCTGCACTAGTCGATAAAGGTAAAGGAGTTTCGTGTGGAAATGCTGTTTAACGGGCCGGAAGACGCGGCCGTTCGCCTGATCCTCGCTCACGGTGCGGGCGCGCCCATGGACTCTCCCTTTATGAACATCGTGGCCGAGGGAATCGGCGCGGCGGGCATTCGGGTGGCGCGTTTCGAGTTCCCCTACATGGCAAGACGGCGTACCGACGGTAAAAAGGGAGGGCCCGACCGTGCGCCCGTTTTAGAAACCACCTGGCGACAAGCCGTGGAGGGAATGGGCGGACCGGAAAACCTGTTCATCGGCGGCAAATCCATGGGCGGACGCATCGCCTCCATGATTGCCGACCAGGTGGGCGCGGCGGGTTTGATTTGTATGGGTTACCCCTTTCATCCACCGGGAAAACCGGAGAAACTTAGGACCGAGCACCTGAAAAACCTGAAAACCCCGACGCTCATCCTCCAAGGCGCCCGCGACCCCTTCGGCAAACCGGAAGAGGTGGACACCTACGACCTGGCCGATACCATTCGCGTTCACTGGTTGGAAGACGGCGACCACGGTCTGAAACCCCGCAAGAAATCGGGCCGCACCGAGGAGCAAAACCTGAACGAGGCCGTCGCGGAGGCAGTGTCCTTCATGCGTTCCTGAACCCTCGTGAAAAATGGCCGCATTGCGAATCAGACGGCTGAAGCCCAATGGCGCTAATAATCGCCCGACGTGGTAGAGTGGCGATGAAGGAGCGGTTTATGTTGTCGGCAGTGGTTCTGGCCGCCGGCGCCTCGCGGCGTATGGGGGCTGAGAATAAATTATTGATGTCCTGGCGGGGTCGTCCGCTTATCGCGCATATGGTTCATACCTTGCATGTCGCGGATATCGGCGAGGTCATCGTGGTTCTCGGCCATCAGGCGCAAGCGGTTCAAGCGGTGCTGCCCGAGGGCGCCCGGACAGTTTTCAATGCCCGGTGGGAGGAGGGCATGACCACCACCATCGCCGCCGGTGTCAACGCCGCATCCGAAACGGAGGGTTATCTCATCTGCCTCGCCGATCAACCGCTTTTACAGGCCGGCGATCTTCAGGATCTGGCAGATCAGTTCAGGCTGGGCCTGGCCCGAGATCGGCGCTGTATCGGCGTCCCCTTTTACCGGGGGCGACGCGGCAATCCGGTCTTTTTTGCGCGGGCCTGGCGGTCGGCTTTGCTCTCTCAAAGCGGACAGGGCGGATGCCGGCCGCTCGTCAAAGCCAACCCGCGCCACGTGCTTCCCCTTGAAGCCGCCAACGATCACGTGCTGCTGGACATGGACACGCCGCAAGCCCGTGAGGAATTACTGTCCCGTTCCGAGCCGGGGCCGCCGGCTTGATGCCGAACACAAAACCTCCCGGGTTCAGTGCAAAAAGGAACGCGGTCTCCCGCGTCCCTTCTTTGATGCGGTGATCGGAGCCTTTATCGGGCCATTGGTGTTTCAAATTTCAGGTATTCCCCAAATTGGTTGAAATCTTCCAGTTCCTCGACCATTTCACCGACTCTGAACGTCGCCGCCTCCATGACGACTCTTTTGAACGTGTCCTTGTCGACAAAAGCAATCTCGCGGTCGACGTGCAGATGTGGTTCTCTGATACCGCCGTTAATACCTATGTTTTGCCTCAGCCAATGTTCGAATTCTTCCTGTCTCGGTTTCGGCAGATAATGGTTTATGGGGAGAGGCCAGCCGCCTGGGAAGGGCTTGAGAAACCTGGGATTTTCCTCAGAATCGGCTAGTTTCACATGGTGCTTGTTTGCTTCGCTTAGGAATTTGCTGAACTCTTCGGCAGTGGTTTTCATTTCCATTTCCGTCTTGAACGTGAAGGTAGGATTCTTGTTCATGGGATTCCTCCTCTGGATCGGCGCTCAGACCGAAAAACTGCCTCCCGTTTCCAGATAACTTTTGAAATGGTTCAGGAACAGTTGGTTGTCCCGGCCGATCAAGGTTGCGAGTACATGTTTGGCCCATTTCAAGTTGGCCCGTTCACCGGCGCAAAGTGCCGCGTGGGCCAGGTCCGCTTTCCCGGTCATGTGATAATTGGTACAGCCGCACCAGTTCATACAATAGGCGTTTACGGGACATTTCCCGCATTCCGGGTTGCGGTTGCCCCTGCCGGCCCTGATGCGGCAGCGCTTGCGGGTGTCCAAACCGGTATGCACGTTGCCCAGGCAGAAGGGCGATGCCCCATCGTCACTGATAAAACGTTCGCAGGCGTAGATATTGCCGCTCGGCGCCACCGCCAGTTCGTTATCACCCATTTGGCAACGGTCGCAGGGCTCGTAACCCCCCTTCATGAAAAGCACGATCTTACTGTCGATCAGGTTCAGGGCCATTTCCCGACCCCGCTCGAAAGACGCGATATAACGTTCCGCCAACTCTTGGAAAACCGGATCGTACAAGGTAACCGCCTCCGCCGTCCATGAGGCGTTGATGTCCGCATTGAAATGAACGGCATAGGCGTCGATCTCTTCAAAAAGGGCCAGAGTCCGGGGCAGCGATGAAAGTGAATCCGGCCCATAGACGGCATTCACCTGTACCCCCTCCAGCCGTTCGAGATACTCGCGCAGGTTGGCGATGACAAGCGCAAAACTGCCTTTTCCGTTGGGAAAAACGCGGTTGACATCGTGTATTTCCCGCGTACCGTCGATACTTACACACAGGTTGACCTTCTTCTGCTTCAGGAAATCCACGATTCCTTCATCCAACAGCGTACCGTTGGTAGTTGCTTTCAGGCTGACCGGATGAGGCGTATCGTTATGTTGCTTGAAGTCGATATAATCCGTGCATGTTTCCATCAGATCCAGGCACAGCAAGGGTTCACCGCCGAAGAAACCCATATCGATCACGTCGCCGGGCCTGGTGTTGCGCCAGGCGAGATCGATGGCGGCCCGCGCTGTCTCCGGGGACATGTCGCGCTTGAATTTCCGGCCGGCGTAACAATAGCGGCAGGCCAGATTGCAACGGTGGGTAAGGCTAAGGGTCATCCTCATCGCGGACCCCCTTGCACAAAAACGCGCACCTCTCCCGAAGAATATCTACAGAATTTAACGTTCCGAAGTGGAGAGAAGTTTCAAGTTTCCTTGGAAAATAACGTCAGGCTCCTACCAGGGTGATTCCGGGTCCTTGAGATAGATTCGATCCAACCGCCGTCGTTCCCTTACGCCGATGGCTTCTACCAGCGGATCGATACTGCGCAGGTGCTTGAAGGCCTTGTGTCCGTCCATCAGGAAATCGACCATGCGGGTGTCGCCGATCAGCAGGCAGGCGCCGCGCAATGCTTCCAGCACCAGGCCGATACCGAAACGGTGGCTGATCTTGTGGATGACCCGATTGGTAAACTCCAGCAGTTCGATCTGCCGGATGCGGTCTTCATAATTATCCGATTCCCGGTAGACGCGCTCGTAGGTGGCCATGTCGAACTCCACGGGGGCGCCCTCGGCGATCATCAGTTCCATGATCTTCTCATCCAAGACGATGGTCAGTTCCTGCAGCTCCACCAGTTTGTCCATGCTGTGCACCACTTCACCGCCCAGAAACCGCTTGACCTGGCGATGGATCTTGCGAAAAGCCTCGTCCCTGTCGGTGGTGTCCTCGGTGGAGTAGAGCCGCTCGAAGAAAAAGAAACAGGCCGCGTGGTACTCCTTCTGTACCGAAAGGTCCTCATAGGTCCCGCGTAACCGTTTGGACTGGAAATCTTTCAGGTAGAAATGACGCGGGTCTTCAACTGGATCGTAACCGGCGATAGCTGCCTCCGCATGCCTCTTTGGAAAGACCGCCGCAACGGCTGCTCCAAATCTTTGAGTTTACCCGCCGAAAAAGATGGCTTTGAACATGGTTCCCGCCAACGACGGGTTTTCCTTCAGCCGACGAATGGAATAACCGTACCAGTCTTTGCCGTAGGGCACGTAGATGCGCAGGTTGTGACCCTGGGCGTGGATACTGTCCCGGAGCTTTTCACGCACGCCCAACAGCATTTGGAATTCGTAACGATCGGGCCCCAGCCCCATCCTTTTCACCATGTTGATGGATTGTTCCACCAGGTAATCGTCGTGAGTGGCAATGCCCACAAACGCGCCGCCGTCGAACATGGCTTCCAGCGACTTCATAAAGTTCTCGCGGATTTCCTGGTAACCCTTGTAGGCGATCTCCTCGGGCTCCACGTAGATGCCTTTGCAGAGGCGGAAGTGCGAGGGTCCGCCCGTTGTAATCTGCTCGATATCGTCAATGGTCCGTCGCATATACGCTTGAAGCACCACGCCGACCTTTTGGTCGTGCTTCTTGCGGAAATTGTCGTACATCTCGATCGTGGCGGTGGTACAGGGCGAATCTTCCATATCCAGCCGCATGAAATTGTCTACACGGGCGACTTCTTCCATTAACTGACCGATCATACTCTCGGCGCGTTCCCGATCCAACAGCAGCCCGAATGAGGTGGGCTTGACGGAGATATTGGCGTCCAGTTTGTGTTCCACGATCGCCGCAATAGCGGCTCGATAATCGGCCGCTGCCGTTTCCGCCTGGGAGAAATTGGTGACGAATTCACCCAGTACATCCAGCGTGGCCTTGAAGCCCTTTTTGTTCAACTCCTGGATGCATTGCACGGCGGCGGCCAGGTTGTCGCCCGCGATATAAGGCCGCGACAAGCGCGCCACAATCGGTTTCGGGACCAGCGGCAGCGTGCTGACCACAAAATGATCCAGCAATCCCATAATCTCTCCAATACCCTATTGTTCTCATCGTCGGCGATTGTGCCGACTGTTTGACCCATGCGGGCGCCGACCGCGGCTACATGGCGAAAAAGTGCCGGCTATCCGAGGATGCAAACGGCCCCCGCACCATCATACACGAGAACCAAACCGCTTCGCATCACCATTTTAGGTCCCGGCGACCCATACAACTTGCTAACGCCTTTCCGGGTGGACCTCATTGCACCTTGAGCGCCGGTTCATTTTGTGGTTTGATGAGATGTCTTGCAGCTTGATCGAAGGAAGCTTCCATGTCCTCACTACCATCATCCAAAGGGGTTGCCCTGGTCATCGGCGCCGGCGATGCTACCGGCGGCGCCGTCGCCAGGCGATTCGCCAAAGAGGGTTTTACTGCCTGTGTCACCCGTCGTCAGGAAGAGAAACTGGCGCCCCTGATCGCGGAAATCGAAGCGGCGGGCGGCACGGCGCGCGGCTTTGGCTCCGATGCGCGCGATGAAGAGCAAACCATGGCCCTGGTTGAAGAAATCGAAAGCACCATCGGGCCGATCGAGGTTTTTGTGTTCAACATCGGCGCCAATGTCCCCGGCAGTATTTTGGAGGAGACCGCGAGAAAGTACCGCAAGATTTGGGAACTGGCCTGCTTTGCCGGATTTCTGACCTCCCGTGAAGTCGCCAAACGCATGGTAACCCGCGGTCGCGGCACCATCCTCTTCACCGGCGCCACGGCAAGCATACGCGGGTCGGCCGGCTTTGCCGCTTTCTCCGGCGGCAAGCACGGGTTACGCGCCCTGGCCCAGAGCATGGCTCGAGAGTTGGGTCCCAAGAACATCCATGTCGCGCACGTGGTCATCGACGGCGCCATCGATACGGCCTTCATCCGCGATAATTTCCCGGAAGCCTATGCCAAAAAAGATCAGGACGGCATTCTCAACCCGGACCACATCGCCGAGAACTACTGGTACCTGCACACCCAACCCCGCGACGCCTGGACCTTCGAGATGGACCTGCGTCCCTGGATGGAGCGCTGGTAATCATCGAGGAGACAGCATGAGACCATCGATCGACTTCTATTTCGATTTCGGCAGCCCGGCATCGTACCTGGCCTACACGCAAATGCCCATCCTGGCCGAGGAAACCGGCGCTCAAGTGAATTACAAACCGGTACTACTGGGCGGTATCTTCAAAATGGTGGGCAATACCCCGCCGGGCGCCCTGAAACCCAAGGGCCGCTACATGACCATCGACTTGAAGCGCTACGCCGAACGCTACGGGGTGCCCTTCGCCATGAACCCGCATTTTCCGGTCAACACCCTGGCTTTGATGCGCGGCGCCACGGCCGTCCAAGCCGATCAACCCGACCGCTTCCTGCCGTTTTGCGATGCGCTGTTCAAGGCTATGTGGGTAGACGGCAAGAACCTGAACGATCCCGCCGTCGTAGGCAGTACGCTTGCCGAGGCGGGTTTCGATCCGTCGGCCATGATGACCGCAATCCAGGACCAGTCGGTCAAGGACAAACTGAAGGCGGAAACCGAAGCGGCGGCGGCCAGAGGAATCTTCGGCTTGCCGACCATGTTCGTGGGCGAGGAAATGTTCTTCGGCCAGGACCGTTTGGACTTCGTCCGGGAATATGCCGCTCGCGGTTGAGCCTTTCGAGAGTCGGTTTTACAACACATCAAATTGCTATTCCTTCTAACCAACGAAGGCCGAGGTGGTCTCAATCTCTGACTGATGCCAATGTCAAGCGACTTAATTTCACACACGAGGGCATCGCGACCGTGAAAAAGAGAGTAATCCGAACAAAGTTCCCAATGGAATTGGTTGGCGATTCAGCGTTGTTAGGTCTATGATGGGCGTGAAAATCTTTCTGGAGGGTTCGGCTATGTCCGGTGAACAAATTGCAACCCTGGGCGGCGGTTGTTTCTGGTGTGTGGAGGCTGTCTACGAACGCCTGAAGGGCGTGAAGTCGGTAGTATCGGGTTACGCGGGCGGCCATACGGTCAATCCCACGTACGAGGCCGTTTGCAGCGAAGCAACGGGCCATGCCGAGGTAATTCAGGTTCATTTCGATCCCGATATCATCAGTTATGACGAGATTCTGGATGTCTTCTGGCAGGCGCACGATCCCACCACGCTCAATCGCCAGGGCGCGGATAGGGGGACCCAATATCGGTCCGTCATCATGTACGGTAATGAAGACCAACGTGAAGCCGCCGAACGCTCCAAGCATGAAGCCGAGCCGCGTTTCAAAGACCCGATCGTTACGCAAATCGTTCCCCTGGAAACCTTTTATGAGGCCGAGGGTTACCACCAGGGCTATTACACCAACAATACCAACGCACCCTACTGTCGCGTGGTTATTCACCCGAAACTACAGAAGCTGGGTATGATTTAACCTGAAGACGGCCTGTCATGTCCCCTTCAAAGGGAATCACAGCACACCCGGCTGACGTCGGTCTTTTCCTTCCGGGTTTTCGCCCATGGCGCGTCCCCGGGATCGAATTAACTCGGCATCCGCCTTGCGTCCCTGCTTTTCCAGCATGTCGGCGTAGGCGGTGATCACTTTTTCCATACCCTCGTTCATATGGACTTGCGATCCCTCCCAAAGCCGGACGGCGCGCTCGAAGGCTGTTTCCGCATGGTCCGAGTAATTGTTGCTCAAAAAGATCAGCGCCAGATTGGCAATACTGTCGCCTATCTCGATCGGATCCGGGCTGAGGCCCTTATCCATCAAAGCAAAGCCCCGCTCCATATAGGCCCGGGCTTTTACCGGGCGCTCGAAAACCAGGTGAGCCCGGGCCAGACTGACCAGGATGTAAATCAGATCGCCGTGTTCCTTGCCAAGGGTTTTTTCCGTGATGGCAAGGGACTGCTCCAGGTTTGCGAGGGCCTGCTCATCTTTCCCCAAATCCACGTAGGCAGAGCCGATATTGTCCAGGACCAGGGCAATCAAACCATGATCGGGGCCCAAGGTTGCCAACCAGATTTCGCGGGCTCGTTGGAAATGCACCAACGCCTTTTCGTGTTCTCCACGGGAGGCATAGACATCAGCCAGGTTGTTTCTGAGGAAGGCCGTATTGTGGTGGTCCCGGCCCAACAATCGTTCGCAAAGGTCCAGCGCGGAGACGTAAAGTTGTTCAGCTTCCGCATAACGGCCCCAACCGGCGTAGATAGCGCCCAGATTGTTAAGGCATTTGATCAGCTTGGGATGGTCGGGATCATCGTTTTCCCAAATAGCCTTGGCGCGTAACAGCATTTCCTCAGCTTCCCTGGCTCGCCCGGTCTCATCGTATAGAGTACCGACCAGATTGAGAGTTTCGGCCAGGGTCAGAGGCTTACTCTGTGCGTACTTGTCCAGGATGGCCAGTGATTCTTCCGCTATTTTGACGGCTTCCTCATAATTGCCCTGGCTCCAATAGATGCGGGACACGCAGCCCAAACTGTCCGCAATATCCGGGTGATCGGGCGGTAGGGCGGTGCGGCGAATAATCAGGGCGCGTCGCGCCAGGGGCCCGGCCAGGTCTTCCTTGTCCAGTACTTCATACATATTGGCCAGGTTGAACATACTTTCGGCAACATCCAGGTGCTCCGCATCCAGGTTGGCCTGGCGTAAAGCCAGGGCCTCCTTGTAAAGAGCCAGGGCCTTGTCGTACAGGCCCAGACTGTTGTAAACGTTGCCCATGGTAGTGATCAAACGGGCCCTGGTGAGCGGTTGATCGGCCAGTTCCCGGTTAATGCGTTCAGAACCCCTGTCCAAGAGTTCGCGAGCGGTGACGCTGTTGCCGCGGGCCTTGCTGGGGTCCACCACATCGAAGAGACCTTCCAGAAACGAGCTTACCCGGCGGGCGGTCAGGGCCTCCGCGTTGGCGCGTTCCGCCTCGCGATTGGCGCGCTCCGCCTCGGCCTGAATGCGACGGGCCTGGTAACCCATAACCCCGGCAAATATCAAGGAGGCGCCGACCAGCGCGGCAACCATCCTACGGCGGCGAACTCGCCTGGGCCGGTCACGAAGCCAGGCAATACGTTCCCTGGCGTCTTCCGCGGAGGGCCGCGCGGCCGGTTCCACCGATTTCATGCGGTTCAACAGGGCCGTCAGGTCCGGGTCCAATCCCGTGAGCGGTTGGGTTTTGCCTTCCGCGGCCATGCGCAGGCGAACGCCGAAGGGTTTGCCGCGTTCGAAGGCGGGTTCACCGGTAAATATTTCCTGGAGCAGCAGGCTGACCGCATAGACATCGCTGGCCGCGGTGGCCACTTCGCCGCGCGCGGCCTCGGGACTCATATAGCCCAATGTGCCCATCAGGCTGCCCATTTGGGTTTCACCGCTTTGATGACCCTGACCCACGGACGGGTGGGTGTCGCGAATGCCCGGCATACTGGCGCGGCTCAACATCTGGTCGTCTTGCACTCGGGACAGGCCGAAATCCAGTACCTTCACCTTTCCGTCGTCGGTAACCATGACGTTGTCCGGCTTCAGGTCACGGTGTACCACGCCGGCTGCATGGGCGGCGGAAACCGCGGATATCAACTCCTCGGCCAGACGCAACTTCTCGGGAAAGCGCATATTGCCGTGGTCCAGTTTTTGGAGGCTCTTGCCATGGATCATTTCCAGGATCAGCAGGTCGTCCTGTTCCGATTCCAGGTACTCGTAGATGCGGCAGATATGCGGGTGGTCCAATCGTGAGAGAATACGGGCCTCGCGCAGGAAGCGCATGCGAGCCTCGGGGTTCAGGCTGTAGTCCTTGCGGATGGCTTTTACCGCGACCTCGCGTTTCAGGACCTTGTCCCACCCGACATAAACCGCACCCATCCCGCCTTTTCCCAGGCGCTTCTCGATACGGATATTGCCTACTTTGGCGCCAATCAGGCTCATGCCTATTTTCTCCAACACTGATTGGCCCTGCTAGATTCCCCCGGCGACATCTTATCGCGAAGGCTCGTGTTTCGCAAGGCAGAAAGACAGTTAGGTCCTTCTATGGATCCTTCGGCTGCCATAGCCCGCTAACTTTAGTCATACAAGTTACAAAACGAAGTTAAGTCAAGCCGCCGACACTGCTTCCGGCTCTCGGGCCAGTTGGTACCGCGCCACGTTTTCGGCCAGCCCCTTGGAGAGATCGGTCATCCCCCCGGCTTCTTTTTTGACCAGGGCCGAGGACTCGGCAGTATTGTGAGCAATAGCGCCCACCGCCTCCGAATCCTTGCCGAACCGTTCGGCCAGTCCGGAGATATGGTTCATGGCGCCGGCAATTTCGACGGCGGATGCGGCCACCGTTCCGATATTGTCAGCCAGGGCGCGAGAACCGGAATCGATGCTGCGAATTCGTTGGTTTAACTCGCGCGTAGCTTCCGCACCTGAATTGATGCTGGAGGCGATTTCGCTGGTGCTTGCCGATTGTTGCTCCACGGCCGCGGCGATGTTGTTGGTCAGGTTGCTCAACTCCTCGATCATACCGGCCACTTGCTCCATCATTAAGCGGCTGTTGTCACTGTCTTTCTGAATTTTTTCGACCTGTTGGGCAATCTCGTCGGTGGCGTCGGCGGTCTGTTTGGCAAGGGTTTTGATCTCTTGGGCTACAACAGCAAAACCCTTGCCCGCCTCGCCGGCCGATGCGGCTTCGATAGTCGAGTTCAACGCGAGCAGGTTGGTGTGCGCGGCAATTTGACGTATGAGGTTGACCACATCGCCGATCTTTCCGGCGCCCTCGTTCAAGGATGCAATCTGTTCACCGGCTTCTTTCGTGCGCCGGTTCCCCTCCGCGCTTGCGTCAGCAACCTGGACACAGTTGGCGGCAACTTCACCGATGGAATTCTCCAACTCGTGAACGGCGCTGACCACCATGGTAATATTGTTGGAAACTTCTTCCGCATTTCGCGAAACGATTTCCGAATCGGCGGCCATGTTTTGGGCCGTTTCGGCTGCCGCCTGCATTCCTTTTGATGTCTCTCTGGCCGAACTCGCCGTTTCCCTGACCGTGGCAGCCATACTCTTGACGGAACTGGATGTCGATTCCGCGCGTTCATCCAGCGTAACGGCCAATTGGTTCATTTGTTCCGAGGTTCCCAACAGGCGTTGGGTGCAACCGCCCAGCAACGAGGAACTCTCACCGGTTTCCTTCATAACTCTGTGCATCTCTGCGATGAACTCGTTGACCGGTCCCAGAAACGCCTTTTCTTCCGATCTTTCGGTGACCGTCCGGAAGCGTTGCGACAGATAGTCCGGATTGGCGGCCAGAAACTTCATCTGCTCGGTGAAATTGATATTGGCAATGAAGTTGATGTACTGCTTTCGGGAGTAATGAGCAAGGATAATTGCCTCGAACAAAGCCCAACAAGCGTGAATCACGACAATCGTTACGCTGCAGCCGTAGTTGAAGACGATGATCGGCGCTCCGAAAATGGACACCTCGTTGTATTGAAGTACGGCGAACAGGATATGGTGCACGGCCACGGTGCTCACCGCGGCCAAAATGACTCGCCAGTCGCGATAAATCAGCAGAAAAGCCATGGAACCGAAAATATGGAAATGGGTTTCGATCATGCCTCCGGTCTGTTGGATGAAGAGTGCGGAGTAGGCCATCATCAAAATCCCCATGGCCAGGCGACAAACGAGATCTCCCGCATACAGGCGATAAATCAGAAAAGCGGTTCCGCTGATAACGGCCCCGCCGACCAGGCCCAGCAACCTGGTATCGTTACCGATCGGCATCACGATAATCGCCGCCAGGAAGTGTAAGCCCATTAGCCTAAGGATAGTAAGGTCGGCTCGCTTCATTTCTTCCAAAAAACGCTTTTGGGTCAACTCTCGATTATCCATTTTCATCCCGCCTCAGCATATGGAGATCCGTCATCATTTGCTCGATGTCGCGATGGTTTTCGGGGTAGGCCAGAACAACCGCCCCGGAGGGGTCCAGCAGATAGATGGTTCCCTCGTGATTGAAACCGGAGTCGGCGCCTTTTCGGGCCGGCTTGGAAACACGTGTCTTCATAGCTCCGGCCAGTCGG
Source organism: Acidobacteriota bacterium (assembly GCA_030066195.1). Taxonomy (GTDB): domain Bacteria; phylum Acidobacteriota; class Holophagae; order Acanthopleuribacterales; family Acanthopleuribacteraceae; genus JASJCB01. The sequence goes on along the minus strand of JASJCB010000105.1, from coordinate 6,341 downwards.
GTGACCTGATCCCAAGTTCCCCTCAGGGCCGTCAACCTACCGCCGTAGGCTTTTTCGAATTGCGCCAGAGCGGCCGCATCATCCCTTTCCGGGTCGATGGTCACAAACAGGAAACGGACATCTTCCGGCGCCCTGGCCGCCAGCACCGAAAGGTCGCCGAAAGCGCTCGGGCACACGGTGCTGCAATTGGTGAAGCCGAAGAAGAGGTAGGTAAAGCTGTCTGTTGTTCGGTCCGGCTGGTAGATCTTGTCGGCTGTAGTGATCAAACGGACCTCAGGCATGGCGCCGCGCCCCTTCAGACCATAGTAATCACTGCGGTTAAAAAAGCCGTGAGTCGCCGCCAGGATGAGCGGAATCCCGCACAAGCAGAAGAGCAGCAATCCTGCCGCGGGAAGATATCCAAGCTTCGATTTGTTCATGAAAGAGGCTCCTGGAAGGGAGCCGGAAAGACCCGGCCGTCCCCCGACATCCGGTTCCTTTCTTCTTCGGCAAAAATCGGATTCGGATAAGGGAAAATACCTACGGGCGGCGTTATAAAAAGAGTGTAAGCTTAAGAAAAAGTACTTATTCTGGTTGGGATTAGAAACCGAACCCCCATTAAAAATCGTAAACCTAAGAAGGGAGTGCCTATTCATGCATCCGGTAACCCGTGATACATGGGTCGATCAAGGTAAACCTTGATCGCCGCACATTTGTTTGTTAGAATTATGTTAGCTATAGATGGTCTTATTGTTAGAAGGGGTGAGCGATAAACATAAAGAAGAACACGACTCAAGTCGTTAAAAGTGTTGCGGGCCTTGCGAAAGGCCGCGGAGGTGTTCAGTGATGATAACCGGCTTTTTACTCTTATTTGCATGGATTCCCACCGAGGATTATGTGGTGCCCGATGTGGATATCCTGGAGATGAACGATGCCATGCGCGATTTTCTACGCGAAAACGTGGGTGATGTCTACGATCCCCACTCTCGCCTTAAGCATCTGGTGCATCTGGTCTTCGACGAACGCTTCCTCAACCTTTCCTATGACAACACCCATACCAAGACAGCCGTTCAGACCTTTGAAAGCCGCAACGGAAACTGTTTGTCCTTTACCAATATGTTCGTGGCCATGGCCCGCCATTTGGGCCTCAAGGTGAGTTATCAGGAAGTCTATAACGTGCCGACCTGGAACAAGCAAGGCAATGTGGTCTTGCTGAACCGCCATATGAACGCTGTTGTTTCGGTAAACGGCAAGAGTTACGTAATCGACTTCAATCCCTACCAGGATCGGGTCGAAATGCGCACCAGGCTGGTCTCTGACGACCGCGCCCGCGCCCAGTACTATAACAACCTGGGCGCCGAAGCCTTTCAAAAGCGCAATATCGAAAAGGCCGAGGCCTATTTCAGGAAAGCGATTAAGATCTACCCGTCCTTGGGTTTTACCTGGTCCAACCTGGGCGCATTGTTGGCCTTCGATGAACAATATGACAATGCCGAGAAAGCCTATCGCACCGCCATCAAAAACGACCAGAGGGGTTATACCGCCATGAGCAACCTGGCCCGACTCTACCGCAAAACCGGCAAGGATAAGTTGGCAGCCGAGTTGGAGAGCAAGGTCGAACGCTACCGCAAACGCAACCCCTATTTCCATTTCGCCCTGGGTGAGGAACAGTACGAACTGGGTAATTTTGAGGAAGCGATCAAGCACTACAAGGACGCCGTACGCCGCAAGCGAAAGGAACACGAGTTTCATTTCGCCCTGTCTCGCGCCTATGTACATGTCGGCAATATGGAACGGTCTGAATACCATTTGAAAAAGGCGCGTGAGTATGCGCCCGATGTTTTCAACCGCAACCGTTACAACGAAAAGTTGGACCGCCTGGCCTTGTTGCGATAACAGGTCCGACAAAAGATTACGAGATCCAAGAAACACGGGTCGGGCGGTTTCGCCGCCCGGCCTTTTTTTATGGGTTGCGCTTCAATAGGACCAGGGTCTGGTCGTCCGAATTGGGCAGGTCACCGGTAAATTCGGCAATGGCCTGTTTCAATTCCTCGGCAAGCGCATCGGGTTCCAGCCCGCGGTGCTCCGCGCAGAGGTCGCCCAAGCGTTCCATGGAAAACTCCCGGCCTTCATCGTCGTGAGCCTCGCTCCATCCGTCCGAATACATCACCAGTAAGTCACCGGGTTCCATGTGGATATCTTTTGCTGAGAAACTGCCGCGTGTCCACAGGCCCAGGGGCAGGCCGGTGTTTTCCAACCATTCTATCTCGCCGCCGTTTTTGATGTGGATCGCCGGATTGTGCCCGGCATTGGTGTAGTCCACACGGCCGGTGGCGGGATCCAGAATAGCAAGGAAGGCGGTGGCGTATTTCTCGGGGGGCGTGCGTTTGACCAGCATGCGCGATACCTTGCTGCATATGGCTTCCGGCGGGCGGCCGTCTTCAATGGGCGCGGCGGATAAAGCTTCCAGAGATGCGGTCAGCAGTGAGGCGGCCATCCCCTTACCGGAAACGTCGGCCACCAGAAACACGCATTCACGACCGCCCAATCGCGGCATGACCTGAAAGAAGTCGCCGGACACCTGTTGCGATGGAATCGTCTCGCCGAAGACGGCGTATCCGTTGATTTGAGGAAGGGAACCGGGCAGCAGCTTTTCCTGGATACGGCGGGCCAGAGAAAGCTCTTCTTCCAACCGGCGGCGTTCGGCGGCTTCCTCGGTCAGGGCCAGATTGCGGATGCGCAAAGCGGCTACCGAGGCAATGGAAACCAGCATTTCCATGTCTTCCTCGGAAAAATGCCGCACCATGCCGCGTGCACTCAGGACGACCATGCCTACGCAGCTCTCTTCATCGGACAGGGGCGCGGCCAGCAGGGAGCGAACACCGGAAGCGATGATGCTGACGGCCCCGGTAAAACGTTCGTCTATTTCGGTATCCATCACCAGGGCCGCGTTACCCTTTTCCACTACCTCCTCGGCCAAGTGGGTTGAGTAAAGTACGTCATGCCTGTTTTTGGAGTGGGTATAGGTGGCTCGGGGTTCCAATTTGCCCTCGTCATCTTTCAAGAAGATGGCGGCTTCCTCCGGTCTCATGTGGGCGGTGATCCACTTTACCAGGTGGTCCAACAGGCTCTGGAGATCGATGGCGTGACTAAGCATGTGATGGGCTTCGTTCAACAGCTTCAGGCGTTCGATAAAGCGACGGGAGCCCGATTCACCCAGGGAAGCGTCGGCCGCGGCGCGTTCGGTCTCTTCCAACAGGCGCGCCGCATTCATATAGACGGTGCGGGAGGGTCCGTCCTTGGTTTCGCGCACGTTCAAGCGCTTGGGCTGGGTGCCGCCGTCTTCTTGCAAACCCTTGACCTTGATACGGCTTTCACCAACCTCGATCACGGAGTCGTTCTCCAGGGGATAGGGTTCGAAAATGGAGCGCCCGTTGACCCTCGTACCGTTGTGCGAGTCAAGATCTTCGATCATCAGGGTTTCGTTGCGATAGAACAGGTTGGCGTGTTTGCGTGACAGCGACTGGTCCTTGATACTGAGGTCGGCCTCCGAAGAACGGCCGATCAACATGGACGTTCCTTCGAAGGGGTACTCGTAAGGATTGCCTCGGTGGGGTTCAACCTCTAACTTAACGCTCATGATTCACACACCCGGACGGTAGTTTCTGTCTCTATCAATGTAACACAATCGCGACCTTTTTTTAAAGACGGACAAGACACCCGCGGCACCCCCAATTCCACCGTCTCTCTTGCCGTTGGAATCCGCCGGGTGAATTGGTACGGTCATGACGACCTGGGTTGCCTGCTTTCCGCCCGGCCGCACAGGTTCAGGATTTCCAACTTCATGGCCGAGTTGACCTCGAAATGACTGTCCAGCCAGGTAAGGATTGCCCGTGCGGCGACCGGCACGCCCGTGTAGCCCTGTAGGAACTCGGGCAGATGTCGCGCTGTTTCGGGGAACCGTTGCTCGAAACGACGGGTGGGGTCGAAGTTGTCAGCGGGTACGCCGGCAGGGGATTCTATTTCGGAAGTCAAAGCCAGCACGCGGTCAACCGCGTAGCTTTGAACGAAGCGGGTCGCGGCCAGATTCTCGCCGCGCAGCAAACGACTCAGGCCGATGTAGAGATTGGTCAGAGCTTCACCCACATGCCAATCAACGGTTTGCGGTTCATAGGATCGTGATTTCGGCTCGGCCAGGGCGGGGTCGAATTGGGGGTGATGCCATACCAGCTTGCCGCGGCTGAAGGGAATACCGGACAATTCATCCGGTGTGAAAACCGCAAACTCGCAGAAAACCCCGTCTTGATAGAGCAATTTGAAACCGTCCTTCGTGTTCCGAAAGGCATAGGCGACGGGGGCCACTTTCAGCCAGTCGAGGGACTGGAGATAGGCTTGTTTGCTGCCGGGGGCCACGATTGCGAAAAAGTCCAGATCGGAATAGTCGTCCAGCCGGTCCCGTTCCAAACCTGCTGAGCCCAATCCCAACAGGGCCAGGCCGTCAGGCCGTGAGGCCAGAGATGCGGCGATCCGGTCCAGACGTTGTATTAACAAGGTTTTCCGGTCCATGGTTTCGCTCCTTACGGGTTATTACATCCTACCTCAAAGTTGAACGTAAGAAGGCAATGCCAAGATTCCAACTTGGCCGGGCAACGTGCCGAACTGCGCCACCCTTTTCTTGTGCTATGCTGAGAGATATCGGACAAGGATGCATCCATGATTGACCAACCAATCGATTTAATTATGTTGATTTCCGTGCTTACCGCCGGCGCCTTTCTCTTGGAGAAGAAAACGCGAACAGGCCGGAAACTGGGCGCTTCGCTCATCGTCCTATTCCTGGGCATGTTGGTTTCCAATCTTGGCCTGGTCCCGCTCGCATCGCCCGTTTACGACGGTATCTTCGGCACCGTTACCTCTCTGGCCATTGCCTGGCTGTTGTTGGCCGTGGACTGGAACGACTTGCGCGCGGCCGGTCCGGGTATGATCATTGCCTTCCTGGTTGCGATCTTGGGAACCGCCTCAGGCGCCGTCATCGCATTCTGGTTATTTGACCTGGGTGATTTCACGGCAGCCCTGGCCGGGACGCTCACCGGCTCCTACTGCGGCGGCTCGCTCAATTTCGTCAGCGTCGGCAGGGCTTTGGAGTTGCCGGACGGTGTCTTTACCGCCGCAACGGCCGCCGACAACGCCGTTACGGCAATTTGGTTTGCCGTGACGCTGGTGCTGCCGACGTGGCTTTTCAAGCGTTTCAAAAGGGTACGGGTCGACGAGCCGGCCCACTCCGTAACGCCCAAGGCCAAACCGGCGACGCCCTTTTCCGAGGCCCCGTTTATCGTGACGGATATCGCCGTGCTGACGGCCCTGGGTTTCGGCCTGATTGCCGCCTCGAACCTGGTCGACCAACTCTATAGCGCCACGGCGGCGGCTCAGGTCCTGCCCATTCCCGGCGTCGTCTGGCTGACGACGCTGTCGTTGGTGACCGGAACGGCGCCGTTTGTCCGAAGACTGCACGGCGCCCTGCCGCTCGGCGTGTTGGCGCTGCACGTATTCTTCGTGGTGATCGGCATCGGTGCGCGCTTTTCCGAGATTATGAAACACGGCCTGAACATCTTGTTCTTTACCATGACGATCGTAGCGATACACGGATTGGTGATGTTCCTTTTCGGCCTGGTACGCAAATCGGACTGGGACCTCCTGGCGGTAGCCAGCCAGGCGGCGATAGGCGGCCCTTCTACGGCCATGGCGTTGGCCGTATCCCGGCAAAGAGAACACCTGGCCTTGCCCGGAATCGCGGTGGGCCTGCTGGGCTACGCCGTGGGCACCTACGTGGGTCTGACCGTGGCGATGTTACTGGGGGCATCGCTGCCGTAGCCGGGTCGGGGGCAAACCTTTGGGATGAGCTGTAGCAAGGCTTGAGTCGCTGATCGGCTATTTTCCAGTCGGGCCGTTCAGGGCCCAGTCGTATTCCAGGTATTTCACCTTTTGCGGAGCCTTCTTCAGGTCCTTGCGGTAGCGTTGGATGTAGGCGACCACGTCTTTTTCTTTGCCCCAATCCTCACCGTACCATTTGAAGATTTTGGACAGGTGCCAGGTGCCGGTTTTCTGATCGAAGCGGTTGCGCTTCTCGTCATTTAAGAAAATGTGGACTGATTTTTCCATCTGGTCTTCCACATTCTCCGCCGTGAAGACCGTGGGCAGCAGCACCGGACACGATCCCGAGGCGCAGTTGATGATGAAGTGGATGCGGACGTCCAGGGCGCGCAGGTAGTCGTTTTCGATATTGTTCAATGAGACCTTCTTGCCGCCCAGGTTCCATTCCTTTTTCGTGAAGAAGCCGAATGCCACGCGAATATTGCGCACCGATT
>JASJCB010000244.1 GCA_030066195.1 Acidobacteriota bacterium | reverse complement strand
TCCGCGAGCACGTCGAGGGCGGCAGTGTCGATGGGCCCATCGGATTCCTCGTAGACGATGAGCGTGCCGCCGGTGACGAGAGGCAGGAACAGGCTCGTGAGCGTGAGGTCGAACGCGGGCGAAGTGAAAAACGGGAAACACAGTTGGTCGTCGCGCACGTAGCTCCGAGCCGCCCAGGTGATGTAATCCGCCAGCCCCGCGTGCCGGATGGGCACGCCCTTGGGCAGGCCCGTCGAGCCGGAGGTGAAGATGGTATAGGCCGAGTTGTCCGCTTTTGTGACCGGCACAGGGTCTGCAACCGGACGACCCTCCAGGTGGGCGGCGGTATGGAGTTGCTTGCGACAGGGCTGTGTCACCGGTTTTTCATCGGGTTTCGCCTTGTGTAGGATCACGTCGTAGCGGAAACGCAGTTCATTCTCGAAACCTTCCGTGCGGTGCGAAACCTCGGCGCGAGCCAAACCGGACAGACGCGCCGCCAGGTCGTGGAAGTAGTCCTCATCCAGGTAGAACTCACTCTCCAAGGATTCCTTGACCTGTGCCTCCGGGTGTTGCAGGCGGTAGTCGTCCAAGGATTCGCGGAAATCATCCTTCAAGCGTGCGTTCATGACATCGGCCAGCAAAATTACGCCACCCGGCTCCAAACGTTCCAGCAGGTCGGCGATGACGGTTTCCAGGTAGAAATAGCCGGGGAAGAATTGGATCGTGGAGGCCACGATAACCATATCCACGCGATCGGGCAGGCTTTCGGTTTCGTGGGCGAAACCGGTGACCAGGTTGACATTGTCCAACTTGCGCCGGCTTAGTTCCCGGTGGTTGTGCTGTTGGGTCAACGGCGACGGGTCGCTGCCGATATAACGGGAAACCCTATCGACCAGATCGAACATAATCAGGCCGGAACCGCAACCAATTTCCAGGACGGTCTTACTTTTATCCAGATGGGGTTCGGCCAGGCCGACGACACGCTCGCGATAGGCATCCACCTCTTCCTGACGGAACGCTTTACCGGTGTAACTACTGACGAAACCACCGCGGCTAACCTCGTCGTCGCCGCGCTCGGCCACGTGGTCGAATAGAGCGCGGACGGCGTCTGTATCCACGGTTTCCGGTTCAGGTGCGGTCATGTCCAGGGAGACGAGGTGTTCCAGGTCCTCCAACTTCCACTGAGCATCCATGAGTGCACGCAGTCTCTTGCGGTTGGCGATCATAACCCGCGCTTTGACGAGGCTCAGAATGTGGCGCCAACGGGTTTCCGGCCAGGTGGGCTCCATGGGCACGTAGGCCCCGCCGGCCTTGAGAATGCCCAGCACGCCGATCACCATCTCGAAGGAGTGATCGGAGAAGATACCCACGTAATCCTCGGGACCCACGCCCAGTTCGCGCAGCAAGTGGGCCGTCTGGTTGGCGCGCTCGTTCAGACGGCCGTAGGTCATTTCCTTCCGGTCGGTTCCGGCCGCATCGCCGAAGACCAGCGCGACTGCGTCGGGGTTGGTCCGTGCGTGATCCTCAAAGCGTTGGAACATCAACAGGTGGTCCCGATAATCCGTCGCCGTGTCGTTCCATTGATAGAGGATTTCATTACGCTCGTCTTCCCGCAACAGGGCCAGTTCGGAAAGTGATTGATCCGGTTGGGCAACGGCAGCTTCCAACAGGTTGCCGAAGTGTCTCACCATGCGTTCGGCGGTTTCCTGCTCGAAGAGATCCGAATTGAAGGTGAGGGCGCCGCTCAGGCCGCGTTCGCTTTCGGAAAGCACAAAGGTCAGGTCGAACTTGGCGGAAATGCTGCTGCCCGCTATGGGTTCCAAGGCCAGACCCGGTAGTTCCAATTCGCCCATGGGCGCGTTTTGCAGGGCAAAGGCGACCTGGAACAAAGGACTGTGACTAAGGGCGCGCTCGGGTTGCACCATATCTACCACCAGTTCAAAGGGCACATCCTGGTTCTGGTAGGCTTCCAAGGTGACCCGGCGCGCACGCTCCAGTAGTTTGCGGAAGCTGGGATCATCATCCAATTGCAGGCGCAGGACCAGCGAGTTGACGAAGAATCCCAACAGGGGCTCGATCTCGGCTCGGTTACGGTTTGCGATGGGTGAACCCAGGGCGATATCGGTCTGACCGCTGTAACGGGCCATGAGTACGGTGAGGGCCGCGTACAGGGTCATGAACATGGTGGCGCCGGTTTCACGGCCCAATTCGGCCAGCCTGCCGCTTAGTTGCGCGTCGAAGTGCATCAACACCCCGCCGCCGTTGAAGGTCTGGACCGGCGGGCGCGGGCGGTCGGTGGGCAACTCCAGGCGCGGAACATCGGTGAGATGTTTGCGCCAGTATTCGATCTGGGATTCCAACAGGCCGCGATCCATGGCGTCGCGCTGCCATGCCGAGAAGTCCGCGTATTGGATGGGCAGCGGATTCAGGAAATCGATCAATGTTCCTTCGGTCACCGTGCCCCGGGCCGCGGCGCCGCTACGGTACAAGGCAACCAGTTCGTCCACCATTACACCGAGCGACCAGCCGTCGAAGACGATGTGGTGCAAGGTCAGCAAAAGGATGTGGTCATCTTCGGCCAGGCGCAGTAGGTTGACGCGCAGCAGCGGGCCGGAGGCCAGCGAAAAGGGTATTTCGCTTTCGTCCTTGACCAGTTGCTTTACACGGCGATTCCGGGTCTGCTCGTCCAGGCCGGAAAGGTCCGTCAATGCGACCCCGGGCGGCCGGTGGGCGTGGATCTGTTGGATCGGTTGACCGGCGGGCGCGATGAAGCTGGTACGCAAGACCTCGTGACGGCTGACGATTCGGTGTAGGGCCGCAATCAGCGCATCGGTTCGCAGGGCGCCCTTGAAGTGCATGGGGAAGGGCATGTTGTAGGTGTTGGAGGCGTGTACCTCGGCATCTACATTCTCACGGCGCTCCATCTGGTCAACAAACCACAGGCGTTGCTGGGCGAACGATAACGGCAGGTCGCGTTCGCGACCCACCGGAACCGGCTGCGGCATATCCAGTTCATCGACACGCATCACTTCCGTCAACGCCCTGGCCAGATCGGCAACCGTGGCGTGTTCGAAGACGGTGCGTAGCGGCAGGTCTACATCGAAGACCGCGCGGATGCGCGACACCACCTGGGTGACCAGCAAGGAGTGGCCGCCCAGATCGAAGAAGTTATCGTGCACCCCGATGCGTTCCACGCCCAACACCTGTGACCATATGGCGGCCAGTTGTTCCTCGGTTTCTCCACGCGGCGCGATAAAGTCAAGCCCGGTGTCGCCCATATCGGGTTCGGGGAGGGCGCGGCGGTCGATCTTTCCGTTGGGTGTCAGCGGCAGGACATCCATGATCACGAATGCCCGAGGAATCATGTAGTCCGGTAGCGATTGTTTCAACTCGGCGCGCAGCAGGGCGGGGAGTTCGGCGTGACTCTCATCGCCCGCCGGGACCACGTAGGCGGCGATCAGTTTGCCAAGTGTGACGTGCTCGCGCATCAATACCACGGTTTGGGCGACAAGGGGTAGATCGACCAGCGCCGTCCCGATTTCACCCAGTTCGATGCGGAAGCCGCGCAGCTTGATCTGGTGGTCCAGGCGACCCACAAAGGAAATCGCCGCACCCTTTTCCCCGTGGGGAACCAGGCGCACCAGGTCACCCGTGCGGTAGAGACGCTCCCCAGATCGTTCGGTCAGCGGATGAGGAATGAAGCGTTCGGCGGTTAGCGCGGGGCGGCCGTGGTAACCGCGGGCAAGGCCGGGTCCACCCAGGAAGAGCTCGCCTGGAACGCCGAGGGGCGCCGGTTCCAGGTTGCGGTCCAACACAAGGGCTTCGGTATTGGCCAGGGGAGTGCCGATGGGAACAGTCGCGGCGGTAGCGGCGACATGGTCCACATGGAACCAGGTAGAGAAGGTGGTAACCTCGGTAGGTCCGTATACATGCAGCAACCGTTGCGGCGGGCCTCCCGCGAGCGCCTGGCGGACGCGGTTGGGGTCTACCGCCTCACCGCCGAACATCAGTGTCTTCAGCGGAGCGAAGACGTCGGTTTGTTCGGCGATCAATTGGTTGAACAGAGCCGTGGTGATGAACATGGAGTCGATTGCGTGCTCTTTGAACCAGGCGGAGAGAGATGCGGCCGAAAGCGCCGTTTCCTTGGGCACGCCGTAAACCCTTCCCCCGTTGAGCAGCGGTCCCCAAATTTCGAAAGTGGTGGCGTCGAAAACCACATTGGCGGCCTGTGCGGTTCGGGTTTCCGGGCCCAATTGGATGTAATCGCTGTTGCGAACCAGGCGAATGACAGCTCGGTGTGGAATCACCGTCCCCTTCGGTTTGCCGGTGGAGCCGGAGGTGAACATGATATAGGCAGCCTGCCCCGGGAACGGCGGTCGGTCGGGATTGTCGTCCGTACCGGTCATCGCGTCGGCAACATCCAACAGGTTTACCCAATCGCACGGCGGGCTCAGATCGCCTCTGCAGATGACCAGGTTCATGCCCGAATCGGCGATCATATACTGCAGGCGGGAGACCGGGTAATCCGGGTCCAGGGGAACGTAAGCGGCGCCGGCTTTCAGTACGGCCAGCATGGCGACAACCATCTCGGCAGAACCGGTCAGGAAAATACCCACGGGCATGTCGGTGCCCGCACCGGCCGTGATCAGGCGTTGGGCCAGTTGATTGGCCCTACGGTTGAGCTGGGCATAGGTCAGGGTTTGGTCTGCATAAATAACCGCCGGTTGGTCACCGTAAGTTACGGCAACACTTTCGAACAGGGCGGGAATCCCGACATCCAGGGGAGCGGGCGTTTGTTTGTCGCCGAAGATTTTGAGCAGCCTTTGCCTGGTTGCGCGGTCCATCAGGGGCAGCGCGGAGACGGGCCGTTCCGGGTTTTCGGCCACGGCGGCCAGCAAAACCTTGTAGTGTTGGATCAAGCGGCGGGCCGTGTCGGCCGAGAACAGGTCGGTATTGAATTCCAGATTGCCGCTCAGGCCGCCTTCTTCCGTTGGGAACAGGTTCATCGTCAGTTCGAAGCGGGCGACGGTATGGCCGTCCGTATCCACCGGACCCAGCGACAGGCCGGGTAGATTCAAGTCGCCCATGGGCGCGTTCTGTAGCGCGAACATGACCTGGAACAAAGGCGTGTGGCTCATGTCGCGATCCGGCTGCAGGGCTTCTACCACCAATTCAAAGGGCACGTCCTGATGGGCAAAAGCCCCCAGTGTGGTCTTGGAAACGCGATCCAACAATTCTTTGAAACTTGGATCGCCCGAGAGGTCATTGCGCAGCACCAGCGTGTTGACGAAGAAACCCAGCATGGGTTCTATTTCGGCGCGGTTGCGATTGGCGATCGGGGAACCCACGGCTACATCATCGCTGCCGGCATAACGACCCAACAGGAGGGCAAAGGCCGCTTCCAGAACCATGAACAGGGAAGCCTCGTGCGTGCGAGCCAGAGCCTGTAATGCGCCTGTTATCGAGGCATCGATTTGGAACAGGTGCAGAGCGCCGTTGTAGGTGACAACGGGCGGGTGGCGATAATCGGTGGGTAGGGACAGTAACGGCGGCATGTCGGCCAGTGCGTTTTTCCAGTAATCGACCATTTGCCCCAAGGTATCGCCCGAAAGCCAGTCGCGTTGCCAGGCGGCGAAATCGGCGTATTGAAGGGTTTGAGCCGGCAGGGAAGTCGGGTTGTCCCGAACCAGGGCGCCGTAGCGTTCTGACAGTTCGCCGATAAAGACGCCGATCGACCAACCGTCAAAAATTATGTGGTGGATGGCCATCAGCAGGACATGGTTTTGCTCGTTGAAGCGCACCAGGGTGAAGCGAATCAGCGGGCCTTGTTCGAGGTCGAAGGGTCTTGAGCCCTCCTCAGATGCAAGTTGGACGATCTTGGTTTCGTCCATACCTTCCAGATCTACCAGGTTCAGGGCAATACTCAGGGTAGGGTCGATGATCTGATAGGGTTCGCCCTCCCTTGCCGCAAAGCGGGTTCTCAAGATTTCATGACGGTCGATCAGGGCTTGCAGGCCGGTTTGTAGCGCCGCGACGCTCAAGACGCCTTTCAGACGAAGCGGGAAACGCATGTTGTAGATGCCCGAGGCGGACTCGTTCTTTTGCTCCAGCCTGTCGATGAACCAAAGGCGTTGTTGGGCGAAGGACAGCGGCAGGATGTCGTTTCGATCCACCGGGGTCATGGCGGGGGCGGATACGGCAGCGTTCCGGTTTTGGCTCAAGCAGGCCGCCAAACTTTCGATTGTGGCGTTGGCGAACAGGTTTTCGAGCGGAAGCTCAACGTTTAGTGACTCCCGAATCCGCGAGACCACACGGGTGGCCATGAGCGAGTGACCGCCCAGATCGAAGAAGTTAGAGCGTACGCTTACTTGATCCAGTCCCATGACTTCCGACCAGATTTCGGCCAGTTGTGTTTCCAGCGGGGTTCGCGGTGCAGTAAAGTCGGCTTCATCGGTGACGGTTTCCGGTTTGGGCAAAGCCTTTCGATCTATCTTGCCGTTGGGGTTCAAGGGCAGCTCGTCCAGGATGACGAGGGCGCCGGGAATCATGTAATCCGGCAGGTGTTCGCCCAGGATGTTCTTGAGGTTCTCCGGCGAAAGCGCGACACCGTCCTCGGCGACCAGGTAGGCGACAAGACGTTTTTCGCCCGGCTGATCCTGCCGCATAAGGGTAATGTTGCGGGCAACGCCGTCGATCGCATTGAGTGCATTTTCGATCTCGCCCAACTCGATGCGATGTCCGCGAATTTTGACCTGGTGATCCACGCGGCCCATGAACTGGATGTTGCCGTCCGGCAGGTAACGCACCAAATCGCCGGTATGGTAGAGTCGATCGCCCGGGCCGAACGGGTTGGGCACGAACCGCTCGGCGGTGAGACCCGGCCGGTTGAGATAGCCGCGGGCCAGACCCGCGCCGCCGAGGTACAGCACGCCGGGTACGCCGACGGGTTGCGGTTGCATGCGGCGATCCAGGATGTAGGACACCGTGTTGTTGATCGTCGGTCCGATTGGGATGGGTTGCGGCGCACTTTTTCCGGGAACGGCGTAGCAGGTGGAGAAGGTCGTTGACTCGGTGGGGCCGTAGATATTGGCTATCTTCAGGTTGGGAAGGCAGTCAAAGACCTGGAAGAAATGCCGTGCCGATGCGGCTTCGCCGCCCACCAGCAATTCGCGGACGCCGGTGAAGACGGCCGGATCGGTATCCATGACGTGGTTGAACAGGGCCGTGGTCATAAAAATGGTATTGACGCCATGCGTTCCGATGGTTTCGGCGAGGCCTTCAGGGGTAGGGACACGATCGGGATAGAGCACGGTACGCCCGCCGTGTAACAGGGCGCCCCAGATCTCGAAGGTGGCCCCGTCGAAGGAAATAGGCGCGGTTTGCAAGATCACCGAAGAATCATCCAAACGAACATAGTCGATACCGAAAAGCAGGCGGGTGACGCCGCGGTGGACCGTGCATACGCCCTTGGGTTTCCCGGTAGAACCGGAAGTATAGTTTACATAGGCCAAATCATCGGGATGTCCCGGTAGGTTGCGGTTTTCAGCGGATCGGCCCGAAAGATCTTCACTATCGATAAGGACGAGTGAAATGGAACCCGGTTGCGCCAAAGGCAGTTTTTCGGCGATCTCCCGTCGGGTGATCAGGACCTTCATGGCGGCGTCGGTCATCATCAGCGACAAACGCTCTTCCGGGTAGGATTCGTCCAGCGGCAGGTAGGCGCAACCGGTCTTGAGGACGGCAAGGATGCTGACAATCATATCCGTTGAACGATGCAGTGAGACGCCGATCAAGTCTCCGGGTCGCGCGCCCGATTCTCCCAAGCAGTCGGCCAGTTGATTGGCGCGGCGGTTTAATTGCGCGTAGCTCAGGTCGTCTTCCAGTGAAGATACCACCGCCGGCGCATTCGGGGTGGCCGCGGCGCGCGCCTCGAACAAGCCGTGAATGGTCTGTTGTTCGGGATAGGCCGATGCGGTTGCGGTCCAGTCTTCCAGAAGGAGACGGCGTTCGTCTTCGGTTACCAGATCCAATTCGGAAACGGTCGTATCGGGTTGTCGGGTGAACCGCGATAACACCATCTGGAAACGGTTGAGCATGCGCTCCATCGTATCCCGATCGAAAAGATCGGTATTGTATTCCCACACGCCTGTAATCGCCTCACCCTCTTCGAACAGGTTCACATTCAGGTCGAATTTAGCGGTGCCGTCCTGCAAAGGGAAGTTTTCCAGGGTAAGCCCCGGTAGATGTTGCGCTTTACGCGGTACATTGGTCAGGCCCAGCGTTACCTGGAACAAGGGCGAACGGCTTCGATCGCGTTCCGGTTTCAACTCCTCGACCAGGCGCTCGAAGGGGATGTCCTGATGGTCAAAGGCAGCCAGACCGGAATGGTGGTGTTGTCGCAAAAGGTCGGATACCGTGGGTTCGTCGCTCAAATCGATTCGCATGGCCAACATGTTGACGAAGAACCCAATCATGGGTTCCAGTTCCGGTCGCACCCTGCCCGCGATCGGTGAGCCGATGACCACTTCGTCCTGGCCGCTCGTTCTGCTCAACAGCACGGCGAAGGCGGCCTGCAGTCCCAGGAAGGGCGTGGTGCCTCGATCGAGGACCAGCCGGCGGAAGGAGGCGGTCAATTCAGGGTCCAACGAGAAGGGCAGGTGGGCGCCATTGTAGGTCATCACGGCGGGTCTGGGTCGATCGGTGGGCAGATCCACAAAAGCCGGAGCGCCGGTCAGGTAATCCCGCCAGAACGACAACTGACGCGCCAACTCGTCACCCGCCAGCCATTGACGTTGCCACAGCGCATAGTCGGCGTATTGGACGGGTAATGCCGGCATGTTGCTGTAACCGGAATAATAAGCGACGATCTCGCGCACCATGACACCGAGCGACCAGGCGTCGGAAATAATGTGGTGCATGGTAAAAACCACCACGTGGTCGCGCTCACCCAGGCGGAACAGGTGGGCCCGAATCAGCGGGCCCTCTCGCAGGTCGAACAACAGACCGGCGGACAATCCGGCCAGGTGCTGGAGTTCATCGAACGCTATGACATGGGCGCTCAGGTCGATCACCTGAAGGAATACCGCGCGGTTTTCGCGGATCGATTGCACGGGTTGCCCGGAAACGACCGCAAAATTGGTTCGTAGCGATTCGTGGCGGGCTACCAGCGCGTTGAGCGCCTCTTCCAGACGCGACAGGTCCAATTCGCCGTGGAAACGAACGCTCATGGGCATGTTGTAGCCGGCGGAGGCGCCTTCCAACTGGTCCAGGAACCACAGGCGTTCCTGGGCGAAGGACAGGGGCATACCCTCGGGGTTTCGGGAAATCGGTTGAAGCACGGGAACCTGTGATTCGTCAGGCAGGCCGGTCAATTTATCGGCTAGTTTCGCAACCGTGGGGCTTTCGAAGAAGGTGCGCAGGGAGAGGGCTTGCCCGGTTGCTTCTTGAATTCGGGAAACCACTCGGGTTGCCAGCAGAGAATGACCGCCCAATTCAAAGAAGTTATCTTCAGCGCCGACGCGTTCTACTTCCAGAACCTCGCACCAGACGCCGGCGATCAGTTCCTGCCGGCGTCCACTGGGCGCCACATAGTCGGCCTGATCTGCTTGAAGCCGTCCGAAATCGGGTTCGGGCAGGGACCGTCGATCCAGCTTGCCGTGAGCGGTTCGCGGTAGCTCGGTCAGTGGAATGAATAGTGCGGGCACCATGTAGGCCGGCAGTTTGGCTTTGAGGTATCGGAACAGGTCGGCGGTATCGGGTTTTCGATCCCGCGCGGGCACCACATAGGCTACCAGCGCCGAATTGCCGTTGCGGTCCGGTTTGGGCATTACCACCGATTCGCGTACGTCCTCCAATTCCGTCAGCCGGGCCTCGATTTCCGCCGGTTCGATGCGATGACCGCGAATCTTGAGTTGCTGATCCTTGCGACCCGCGAAGACCAGGCTGCCGGTTTCGGTTCGGCGCGCCCTGTCGCCCGTGTGATAGCGACGAACCTCGCCGTCTTGTTGGAAGGCCGCCTCGGTAAGCTGCGGTCGGCGCCAATAACCCGCGGCAAGGTGTGCGCCGCGCAGAACGATTTCACCCTCGGCAAAGTCGGCAACCTCTTCACCGGCCTCGTTGAGCAGGAGGGCGTCCAGACCTCCAACCGCGAAACCGATGGGCAGGGAGTTGCCGCGGAATCGACTGTCCCTGGTGAAGAACTCTTGCAGCGCGACAGTGGATTCCGTGGGCCCCAAACCGTTGACCAATCTGCCGTCGTCAGGGAAATGACGTCGCCAGGTTTCAAAATCGGCGCGTACGGCTTCCTCGCCGCCCAGCACCAATAGACGGGCATGGGCAAAGGTAAACTCGGTCGGCAGATCCGACGTGATGTGGCGGAACACCGTGGGCGTAGTGTGTATGACGGTGACGGCATCACGATCCAGGCGTAAGGCCAGATCGGTAAATCCGTCCCTTTTGAGATCGTAGATACACAGGCAGGCGCCGGACAGCAGGGCGCCGTAGATATCCATGACCGCCGCATCGAAACTGTAGGTGGGAAGCAGAGAAATACGGTCATGAGAGCCCAACCTCAGGTTATCGATGTAGTTGCCCACATGGCGACTCATGCCGAAATGGTTTTGCACCACGCCCTTGGGGACACCGGTAGAGCCGGAGGTGTAGAGCAGGTAAGCCGTTGACATCGGATCGATCGCTACAGAAGGACCGGTGTCGGATGTTTGCAGTTCTTCCAGGGTCCGGACGGGAACATCGGACCCGGCGATTTCCCGGGCCTGGGTTCGGTATTCCGAATGGGTCAGGATGAGGCCGACGTCGGCATCTTCCAGAATGAAGGCCACGCGTTCCTCGGGGTAAAAGGGATCGATGGGTACATAGGCGGCGCCCGTGGACAATACGCCCATCATGGCCGCAATCGCACCGGCTTCTTGTGGGAAGAGGAGCGCGACTCTTTCCGGCCGGCCTTGCTGAACCAGAGCCTGGGCAATGTGATCGGCTTCTTTGTGCAAACGGTCATAGGTCCAGGTTTCGTTGCGATCGATTACCGCCGGTCTTTCCGCAAAACGAGCCGCTACTCGCCCGAAACGGGCAGGAACCGAGTCCGCGCCGGAGATATACTCAAACGGTTCGTGGTCGATGCTCGGCAGGTTGGGTGAGGTTGCGGAGTCGAGGGCAGCTTGGGCGGCGGCGCTCAGCATGGATATCGTTGATAAGCGTGCATGAGGTTTTGCCGCCGCTGCCGACAGAAGTTGTACATATCGTTCCAGCAGGTTATCCATGGTTTCGGCATCGAACAGGGCCGCTGCATAAACCAATTGCAGGTGCACGGTTTCGCCCCGGTCGACCGCGTAAAGGGCAAGATCGAATTTTGAGGAATCGTGTTCGGTGGGTACCGCTTCCACGGTCAGGCCGCCCGCGTCCAGTCTTTCTTCTTCCATGACCGGCATGTTGAAGTAAACCTGGAACAATGGATTGCGGCTGAGGTCACGCTCGGGTTGAAGTTCCTCGACCAGCTTTTCGAAGGGCAGTTCCTGGTGTTCGAAAGCTTCAAGCATGGTGGTGCGCACCTTCAGCAACAAATCCCGGAAGCTGGGATCACCCGACAGGTCGCCGCGAATGACCAGGGTGTTGAGGAACAGCCCGATCAGGTTTTCCAACGCCAATTGCGATCGGCAGGCCACCGGGGTGCCGACGGCGATATCGGTTTGACCCGTATAGCGATGCAACAGTGCGTAGAAGTTGGCTAACAGGGTCATGAAGAGCGAGCAACCGCGATCTTGAGCCAGGAGCTTGACCGCCTCGGTCAGGGACGCGTCCAGAAGCGCGGTGCAGTGGTTGCCGCGAATATCCTGAACGGACGGCCTGGGCCGATCGGTGGGCATGTCCAATACACTGAGGTCGGACAGTTTGTGACGCCAGTAGTTGAGTCGCTTTTCCAGGCCGTCGCCCGATAAACGCTGCCGCTGCCAGGCGGCATAGTCGGCGTATTGAACCGGGAGTTCCGGCAGGTTGGGCTCGGTTCGGGCCAGATGAGCCCCGTACGCCGCACGGAATTCGCGCACCAGCAGGTCCATGGACCAACCGTCGCTGATGATATGGTGCATATTCAACACCAGCACGTGGTCATCCGGCTTCAGGCGGAAGAGGGTGACCCGCATCAGGGGACCCGCGGCCAGATCGAAGAGGTGTTCCGCTTCCAGCGTGGTCAGCGACGGCAAGGTTTCGGGGGAACCGCTGAGGTCAATGATACGCGGGTTCAGGCTGAAGGTCTCTTGAATCCGCTGGAAGGGTAGGCCGTCCACATCTTCGAAGACTGTGCGCAGCACCTCGTGACGTCGACCCAGTAGCTGAAAGCTTTTTACCGCCGCGATGACGGAGAGCGGGCCGCGTAGGCGCAGGATTTGAGGGATATTGTAGGACGGGTTGGCTCCCTCCAAGCGGTCCAGGAACCACAGGCGTTGTTGGGCGTAGGACAGGACCGGTCCGGCGGCCCGTTGTTCGGCGGTCAGAGGTATGATTTCGGTTTCGACGGTCAGGCCGTGACTGCCGATGATCCCGGCCAGGTCGGCCAGGCTGCTGTGTTCGAAAACGGAACGCACCGGCAACTCGTAGCGGAATATGGCTTGAACCCGACTGACCACCCGCACGGCAAGCAGCGAGTGTCCGCCCAACTTGAAGAAGTCGTCGTAACGTCCCACTTTTTCAACGCCCAGGACTTCCGCCCAGATCCGGGCCAAACGTTCTTCCACGACACCGAGAGGCGCAACATAATCGGCTTCTGCAGCGCCGATTTGCGGTTTGGGAAGGGCACGGCGGTCCAGTTTGCCATTGGGGGTCAGGGGCAGGGCTTCAAGCACCATAAAAGCGCTTGGAATCATGTAATCGGGAAGGTCGCGTTTCAATTCCCGGGTCAGTATCTCGGTCAGCCGGCCCTCGTCCATAACTTCAGTCGGGACAACGTAGGCGGTCAACAGCTTACCGGACTGTTCAAAGTCGTGGACCAGCACGACCGTCTGGGCGACCACGGGCAGATTGACCAGCACCGACTCGATTTCACCCAATTCGATACGGAAACCGCGCAGCTTGACTTGTTGGTCCAGGCGACCCACAAAGGCAACGCTTGGTTTCGTTCTTGCGCCCGGTAACAGACGAACCAGATCGCCGCTACGATAGAGGCGTTCGCCGGGTTGGTCGCTGAAGGGATGCGGTACAAAGCGTTCGGCGGTAAGCGCCGGTCTGCCGTGGTAACCGCGAGCCAGACCGGGTCCGCCGATCAACAGTTCGCCGGGAACGCCCATGGGCGTCGGTTGCAAACGGCGATCGGTGATGAAGATATCCGTATTGGTAATCGGGCCGCCGATGGGCACGGCGGGGGCATGCGAAGCGATTGTATCCACGAGATGCCAGGTGGAGATTGCGGTGGCCTCGGTCGGGCCGTAGGCATTGATCAACCGGTTGGGTCCGCCCGCCGCAACAAGCTGCCTGACCCTTGCCGGGTCCGCCGCCTCGCCGCCGAAAATCATGTTTTCCAATCCGTTGAAAACTCTCGGATCTTCGGCGACCAGTTGATTGAACAGCGCGGTGGTGAAAACCAGGGTTTCGATTTGATTGGTTTTGAGGAAGGCGGCAAGTTTGCCGGCTGAGAGCGCCGTTTCACCGGGTAATCGAACCAGGCAACCGCCGTTCAGCAGGGCGCCCCAGATCTCGAGCGTGGCCGCGTCGAAAACCACGGCGGCGGCCTGGGTAATTCGGGTTTTCCGGCCGAACGGCAGGTAATCGGCATTGCGGACCAGCCTGATGATGCCGGCGTGGGTGATCACGGCGCCCTTGGGTTTTCCGGTTGATCCCGAGGTGAACATCATATAAGCGGCCTGGTGGGGAAGAACCGGGCGGTCCGGGTTCTCGGCGCTGCCTTCCAACGCGGCATCGATCAGGGTCAACCCGTCGATCGGAAGCTTTTTATCGCCGGTGGTGATTACCACACGTATACCGGAATCTTCAATCATGTGCTCCAAACGGTGCGACGGGCCGTGAGGGTCCAACGGCACATAGAGGGCGCCGGCTTTGAGTACCGCCTGCATGGCAGTGGGCACCAGGTAGGACGGCTCCAGGAAGATGCCCACCGGTTCGTCGAAGTCGACCCCGGCATCTAGCAATCGACGGGCCAGGAAGTTGGCGCGGCCGTTTAGTTCGGCATAGGTCAAGGTACCGTCGGGGTAGACGACGGCCGTTTCATGCGGCCTTTCCGACGCTATGGCTTCGAAGAGGCGGTGAACGCCTTCATCCAACGGCGCGGGGGTTTTGGTGTCGCCGAAGACCTGAAGCATTTGTCGGCGGCTCTCTTCATCTTCCAGCGGTAACGCGGACAAGGGTCGGTTCGTGTCGTCCGCAACCGCGTGGAGAAACGTGCCGTATTGGGCAACCAGGCGTTGCGCCGTCTCGATCTCGAACAGATCCGTGTTGAATTCCAGGGTACCGAACAGACCGCCGTCATCCAGGGGCGTAAGCTCCAACGTCAATTCAAAACGAGCGATTCTTCGGCCGGTTTCCAAGCCCTCGATGGTGAAGCCGGGCAGGCTGAGGTTGCTCATCGGCGAGGTTTGCAACGCGAACATGACTTGAAAGATGGGGGCATGGCTTAAGTTTCGCTCGGGCTGGAGAGCCTCCACAATCAACTCAAAGGGGACATCCTGGTTGGTGAAGGCGCCCACGGCCGTGTCGCGTACGCGCTCCAGGAATCGATCAAAGTTCGGATCTCCCGACAGGTCGTTGCGCATGACAAGCGTATTGACGAAGAAACCCAGCATGGATTCCGTATGTTCGTGGTTGCGATTGGCGACGGGCGAACCCAGGAGGATGTCGTCGTCCAAAGCATAGCGGCCCATCAGTACGGCGAAGGCAGCCTCGGTGATCATGAACAGTGTCGCTTTATGGCGGCGCGCCGTCTCGGTTAAGGTTTGCACCAGGGTTGGGTCGATTTGGAAGGTAACCCTGTCGCCGTGATTGGTGAGCACCGAAGGCCGTCTTCGATCCAGCGGCAGGTCCAGTAAAGGCGGCGCTCCGGCCAGTGTTGTCGTCCAGTAATCCAGTTTTTCGGCAAGCCTGTCGCCGCTCAATTGCCGGCGCTGCCAACCTGAAAAATCGGCATACTGGCGTTGGGGCGCGGCCAGGGCCGGGGTTTCGCCGAACACCTTTGCCCGATAGAATTCGCGCAACTCGCGCATAAAGACGCCGATCGACCAACCGTCGAAGATGATATGGTGAATGGTCAAAAGCAACGCATGGCGCCCTTCATCCATCCTGGCCAATACAAAGCGGATCAACGGTCCTCTATTCAAATCGAAGGAGCGGTCCATTTCATTCACGGCCAGTGCTTTTACCAGGCCGGTCGCGGTTTCTTCGTCATAATGGCGCAGATCCAGAACCGCCAGAGAGACCGGTCCGGCCGGGTCGATCAATTGATAAGGCTCACCGCCCTGCTCCGCGAACCGGGTGCGCAGGATTTCATGCCGCTCTATCATGGCCTCCAGGGACCACTCCAATCCGGCAACCGAAAGTTCACCTTCCAAAACAAGCGGGAAGAGCATGTTGTAAGCGGCTGCTTGAGCGTCGACCTGCATGCGGTCGATGAACCACAGGCGTTGCTGGGCGTAGGACAAGGGCGCCGAATGCTCGCCGGCCGGCCGGGCCGACGGCAACAACTCACTGATATCATCGGGTTGTAAATCTTCCAGCAGCGCGGCCGTTTGCGACAGCACGGAATGGTTGAAGAAGGATTGCAGCGGCAAATCCAACGACAAGCGGCTACGGACACGGGAAACCACCCGCGTAGCCAATAGCGAGTGCCCGCCGAGATCGAAGAAGTCGGCGTCCGCGTCTACATGGGGCAGGTCCAGTACTTGCTTCCAAATTTCGGCCAGCTCTTTTTCCATGGGGGTGGAGGGCGGTTTGGAGAAACCTGTTTCGGTCTCCATGA
>JASJCB010000243.1 GCA_030066195.1 Acidobacteriota bacterium | reverse complement strand
TTCGCCTCAATGATTCCGTCCTTAAATACCTCACCATCAAGTCGGAGCGTAGAGACAAATTGGTGAAAAAAGGCGCCGGCTTGTTGCGCTTCTTCTTGGCATCCTGGGCGTTGCGCCTGGCCGCGCCTTTTTTCACCAATTTGTCTCTACGCTCCGACTTGATGGTGAGGTATTTAAGGACGGAATCATTGAGGCGAAGACGACGCTCCAATTCTTGGATCAGGTCACCGGGCGCTTCGAAATCGAAGATGGTGTAGATCCCTTCCTTGAACTTTTTAACTTCATAAGCCAGGGTGCGGACACCCCATTTGGTGGTGTTGTGAACTTTGCCACCGTTTTCTTCAATAATACCCTTGAAGGTTTCCACCAAACGATCGTAAGCGTCCGGACCAAGGGTTGGAGCGATGATGAACATCGTCTCATAGTGACTCAGCAAACTCAAAGGTTGCCTCCTGTTGTACAGTCAATGAATTTCGGACATAAGGGCAGGCCCGTCGAGACCTACCAATCCATGACCGGGGCCGGGACAGCGTGCAGCCGCCCCGGCCAAGCCGTAGATACTACTACAAAAGCGGTGCGATGACAACAGCCACCACACTCATCAATTTGATGAGGATGTTCAGCGAAGGACCGGCGGTGTCCTTGAACGGATCGCCGACGGTATCGCCGATCACGGCGGCGTGGTGCTTGTCGCTGCCCTTGCCGCTGATCTGGGTGCCTTCTTTGTCCTTCTCTTTAGCTTCTTCCTCGATTTGCTTTTTGGCGTTGTCCCAAGCGCCGCCGGTGTTGGACATGAAGATGGCCATCAACACGCCGGTTACGGTGGCGCCGGCCAACAGGCCGCCCAGCATGCCGGGTCCGAAGATGAAGCCGACCAGTACGGGCGCCAGCACGGCCAACAGGCCGGGCAGTATCATCTGCCGGATGGCCGCGCCGGTGGAAATATCCACGCACTTGGCGTATTCGGCCTTGGCTTTTCCTTCCAACAGACCGGGTATATCGCGAAACTGGCGGCGAACTTCCTCGATCATGTCGTTGGCGGCTTTACCCACGGCTTTCATGGCCATTGCCGAGAAAAGGAAGGGCAGCATACCGCCCAGGAACAGGCCCGCCGTGATGGCAGGATCGGTGATGTCCAGGCTGAAACCGTCTACCTTGGCGCTGATGGTTGAGCGGAAGGCGGCAAACAGAGCCAGCGCGGTCAGGGCCGCCGAGGCGATAGCGAAACCCTTACCGATGGCGGCGGTGGTGTTACCCACGGCATCCAGGTTGTCGGTCTTCTCGCGAACCTCGGGAGGCAGTTCGGACATTTCAGCGATGCCGCCCGCGTTGTCGGCGATGGGGCCGTAAGCGTCAACGGCCAACTGGATACCGGTGGTGGACAGCATACCGAAGGCGGCGATGGCGATACCGTATACGCCCGCGTAGTGGTAGCTGACCATGATGGCGACCACGATGTAAATCAAAGGCAGGGCGGTGGAGCGCATGCCGACGCCCAAGCCGGAGATGATGTTGGTTGCAGGGCCCATTTTGGAACTGTCGACGATTTCGTTGACAGGACCCTTGTTCTTGGCGCAGTAGTGTTCGGTAGTGAAACCCACGGCCAGACCGGCGACCAGGCCGACCACGGTGATGATGAACAAGGCCATGGTGTCCACGGTTCCTTCGAAACCTTTGAAGGTGAAGCCGTCACCCACAAAGTAGTCGATGATGAAATAGGACAACACGGTCATCAGGCCCGCGGCGGTCATGGTGCCGATGTTGAGCGCGGTCTGCGGGTTGCCGCCCTCGGAGGTGCGGACCAGGAAGGTGCCCAGGATGGAAACCACGATACCGGCGGCAGCCAAACTGATGGGCAGGAACAAGGCGCCGATGGTGTTACCGCTGGTGACATCGACGGAGGCGATAACCATGGCGGCGATGATACAACCCACGTAGGACTCGAAGAGGTCGGCGCCCATGCCGGCCACGTCGCCCACGTTGTCGCCCACGTTATCCGCGATGGTGGCGGGGTTGCGCGGGTCGTCCTCGGGGATACCCTGCTCAACCTTACCGACCAGGTCGGCGCCGACATCGGCGGCCTTGGTGTAGATACCGCCGCCCACACGAGCGAAAAGCGCGATAGAAGAGGCGCCCATCGAGAAGCCGGTGATCACGCGTACAGCCTTGGCCAGGGTGGTGTCGGAACCCAGGACGGACATCCCCTCGGGGAAGAACAGCCACATCAGGAAACCCAGGCCGAAGATGCCCAGGCCGACTACGCACATGCCCATCACGGCGCCGCCGCTGAAGGCCACGCCCAGGGCTTTGTTCAGGCTGGTGCGCGCCGCGTTGGCGGTGCGTACGTTAGCGGCGGTTGCCACGCGCATGCCGAAGAAACCGGCAAGACCGGAGCAGACCGCACCCAGAATAAAGCTGAAAGCAATCAGGGGGCTGGACTCGGCGTCGCCCATGTTCTGCCAACCCAGCAAAACGGCAACCACCAAAACGAAAATAGCGAGCACCTTGTACTCGCGTGCAAGGAACGCCATGGCGCCCTCGCGAATATACCCGGCGATCTCTTTCATTTTATCGGTGCCGATGTCTTCTTTATTGACGGCACTCGACTTGATAAAAGCGAAGATCAGCGCAAGGAGGCCGGATCCCATAAACAGATAAAGCAAAACGTCGTTACTCACTCTTCTCCTCCATAGCCGGGCCGGAGGCTGTAGAGACCTCGCGGCCGGTTGCATGTTTTCGGGCCCTGCCGTTATAGGCGGCCATGACAGAGGTCAGGCCTTCCTCCATCCAGAGCCGGCAGGCATCGACGGCATCGTCAAGCGCCTTGCGGATCAAGGGGACTTCGTCATCGGTGAAGTCCGTAAGGACAAAATCGGGTAGCGGCAAACCCCCGCGCAAGTCGGAATCGATGCCGATTCTGATACGGGGCACATCCCGGGTGTCCAGGCATTGAATAATGTGGCGTATTCCTTTCTGTCCCCCGTCCGATCCACTTGCCCGGACACGGATGGCGCCCAGGGCGAGGGAAATATCATCGTAGGCGATGAGCACTCGCTCCAGCGGGATGGAAAGTTTAGCCAGCAATGGTTTCACGGCGTCTCCGCTCAAATTCATATAAGTGAGCGGCTTCATGAGGAAGAGCCGTGAACGTTCGGTTTCGGCGGTCCAAAGTACGAAGCGCCCCGAGTCGGGAGACAAAGAGGCGCCGTATCGATCGATCAAGCGATCAATCAACAAAAACCCGGCATTGTGCCGGGTGTGCAAGTACTGCCTGCCCGGATTGCCCAGGCCCACCACCAGGTAATCAAGCATAAGGCTTCAAGCCGCGGGGCTTATTCCTCGTCCTCGTCCTCTTCGGCCTCGGCCTCGGCCGTCGTTTCGGTGCCGGCCATGCGCAACGTCGCCACGGTGCGTTTGGGGCCGAGAATGTATTCAACGCCCTCAAATTGCGGGAGATCGCCGATGCGCAGAGTGCTGTTGAGGCCCAAGTCCGAGATATCGACTTTGATCACGCCGATCAGATTGCTCGGCAGACACTCGATTTCCAACTTGTGACGCACGATGGTCAGATGACCGCCCAGCTTGACGCCCTCGGCGAAACCCGACAGTTCCACGGGGATGACCGCACGAACTTTTTTGTCCATGTCGATACGCAGGAAGTCCACGTGCATCAAACGATCGGTTACCGGGTGGCGATCCAGGCTTTTGATCATGACGTGGCGAGTTTCCTCGGTGCCGGCAAGGCGCAGGTTCAAAACGGTGTTCATGCCGGTCTCGGATTGAATGATCTTACCGATCGCCTTGGGCTCGACAGAAACGGGAACGGAATCACCGTCCTTTCCGTAAACCACACTGGGGACCATACCGGCATGGCGCAAGCGGCGAGAGTGCCCGGTGCCCAGCTTCTCGCGGCTCTGAACAACAACTTCAGTGATGTTACTCATTTGATTAGTTCTCCTAAATCTTCTTCGCTGCGCTACACGAACAGCGAGCTGATCGAGCTTTCCTCGTGAATGCGCTCGATCGCTTCAGCCAGCATGCCGGCAAGGGTAATGACCTCAAGCTTGCTGGAGTATTCTTTATCGTTGACAAACGGAATGGAATCGGTGATGAACACCTTGCTCAGCGCCGAATTTTCGATGCGCTCGTTGGCGGGATCGGAAAGAACCCCGTGCGAACAAGCGGCAAAGACTTCATTGGCGCCCTCTTCCTTCAGGGCCGCGGCGGTTTGGGTCAGCGTTCCGGCGGTGTCGATGATATCGTCGAAGATCAGGCAGTCCCGACCCTTGACCTCGCCGATGATGTGCATGACCTGCGATACATTGGCCTTTTCACGGCGCTTGTCCACAATGGCCAGGGATACGTTGTTCAAGCGCTTCGCCAGGGCCCGGGCGCGTTCCACGCCGCCGGCGTCCGGTGAGACAACGACAAAATCACGTTCCATCTTCTTAAGCGGGTCCAACAGAACCGCGGAAGCGAACAAGTGATCCACGGGCACATTGAAGAAGCCCTGTAACTGGTTGGCGTGGAGATCGACGGTCAAGACGCGATCGGCGCCCGATGTATGGATGATGTCGGCCACCAATTTGGCGGTAATCGGTACTCGCGGACGTTCTTTCCGATCCTGACGAGCATAGCCGAAGTAGGGAATGACGGCGGTAATTCGTCCGGCCGATGCACGCTTGAAGGCATCCATCATGACCAGCAGTTCCATCAGGTTTTCATTGACCGGGCTCGAGGTCGACTGAACCAGGAAGACATCCGCACCGCGAACGTTTTCCTCGATCCGAACGGATACCTCCCCGTCTTTGAAACGGCCTACCGAGATCTTGCCCAGGGGCAGACCCAGCGACTTACTCATTTTTTCGGCGAGTGCGGGATTGGAATTCCCGGCAAACAAAAGCATCTGACCGGCTTGAGGTCTCATGAAACCAGTACCTACCAATGACGAAATCGATTTCGCGAACGTGCCGTCGCACGCTTTATGTGTGTGAAGATGAACGTTCGAAAGTGCGCAAAAAAAAAGGTGGATGGCTGGGGAGGAAGGATTCGAACCCTCGAATGGCAGGACCAAAACCTGCTGCCTTGCCGCTTGGCGACTCCCCAACACAGGCCACCCGTGTGACACGCGCCGTATGATGCCTGAAATCAGAGCACAGGTCAATAAAAAAATCAGAAAATGATGAGCTTTGCCCTCTCAGGACAAAAGGAGCGCCTTCGCACCCGCTTGTCAAGCGGAAAACGCGGCCGACGGGCTTCTATATATTAAAGTAGCGGATAAGGTCGAAGGGATTTGGTCATAAAGAAGGTTACCGCGCCGTGCCGAACCGCACGTGGTTCCCGGTGGAAAACCCGGCTTTCCGGGGGCAGATTCATCGAACGCTATATTAGCTGCTCACCGATCGGTTTTCGCGCGACATGCCTTATCTTTCGATCCCCGGCTTCCTGCGTCAGCCGCAGGACAACGACCGTCATGTCATCATCGTTGGGGCGTCCCTCGGCGTGACGGTTGCACGCAACGACCAGTCCGTCGATGATGTCTTCGGCCGTTCCGTCTGCTTGGAACAAACCGTCCAGGGTGGACAATACCGCGGCATCACCCCACAGCCGGTTTCGGCTGTTGAAACGTTCACCGAACCCGTCGGAAAGAAAAGCCAGGCAATCCCCGGGCTTCAGGGTGACGCGACGCGTAGCCGTGTTGATTTTTTCCAGGAAACCCAAGGGCGGACTCTTCAAGGTCAGGGCCCGGGTCGCGGCGTTATCGGAACGGTAGAGAAGCGGAAAGGGCATACCCGAAGAGCAGATCTCCAGTTCCAGTGTCTCCAGGTCCAACACGGCCAGACCCAAGGCCATGCCCATCGAGCGGATGGGCAGGGTTTTTTTCAGGGCCGCGTTCAAATTGACCATCAGGCGGGTCAGGTTGCCGGGTTCGAAAGACCAGACCGTGGTGGCCATCTTCACCATGCCCACCACCAAACCGGCAGCGACGCCGTGGCCCGTGGCGTCACCGTAGGCGATACAAAGCTTGTCGGGACCGATCTCGAAGAAATCGAAGTAATCGCCGCCCACCTCTGAGGCCGTGATCATCCGACCCTCCAGATCCACGCCCGGCGGACAGATCTTCTTCCTGGGCAACATGGAAAGCTGGACCTGGCGCGCATAATCCAACTCCTCGGCCTTGCGCATCAATTCGCGAGCGCGCAGGGCCTCCTCTTTTTGACGCTGCAAACGGTTGCGCTGGACCAGGAATACCAATACGATCGACCCTATGATCAGCAGGAACAAAACGATTTGGAACCAAATGGTTTGCAGCAGGGTCGGTCGGATGAGCAGGTTCACCGAGGCCTGGCTTTGACTCCAGGTACCGGCACTGTCGGCCGCCTTGACGCGGAATCGATAGGCGCCCGGGCTCAGGTTGGTATAGGTTGCCGTGCGCCGCGAACCGCCCATGACCCAGCCGGGATCTAAGCCTTCCAACATCCAGGCGTAACTGGTCTTCTCGGGGTTGGTGAAATCCAGCGCGGCGAAGTGGAAGGCGACCGCATAGTCGCCGGGTTGTAAGGCGAGTTCGGTATCGGCGGCCAACTCGCGACCCAATTCGACGTCCGCATTTTTGGTGGCGGAAAGCGTGAGCGGCGGGTCGAAGGGCGATTCCAAAATATCGGCGGGGTGGAAGATGTTGAAGCCGTTGATGCCGCCGAAAAGAAAGGCGCCGTCCGAAAGGGCCCGATAGGCGCCGGCGTTGAACTCCGGGCTTTGCAGGCCGTCACCCACCTGGTAATTCAGGAAGCTGCCGGTCTCGGGATTGAACTGGGAAAGCCCCTGGTTGGTGCTGAGCCATAGATTTCCCCGAAAATCTTCCAGGATGCCGTAGACCACATTGTTGGGTAGGCCGTCCTTACGGGTGTAGTGATCGAAGCTTTCCGTGGCGGGTCGGAAGACATTCAGGCCGCCGCCGAACGTGCCGATCCACAAATTGCCGTTGCGATCCAGGCACAAACCCAGGGCATTGTCGCTGCTGATACTGCTTTTATCGTCCGGGTCGTGCAGGAAAGCCTTCCGGCTGTCATCCCCGGGGTCCCAACGCCGCAAGCCGAAACGCGTGCTCATCCAAAAGACGCCGTCCGCCTGTTGCAACATAGCGTGGGTTCCCAGTAGCTCCTTTCTTTGAACAAGTTGCGTTTGACTGCCGTCGGCCTCCAGGCGCGTCAGACCGGTTAGGGTGCCCAGGTACAGCAGGCCGTCGATCTCGCTAAGCCAGTGACCCAGGGCATTGACCTTGCTGACGTGGGTCCACTTTCCGGTTTTGGGATCCAACCTGGATATTCCGGGCGGGTTCTGGCAACCCGTGATGATCGATCCGTCCGGCATGGGTTGGATGAAGCGTATCTGAGCTCCCGCGGGTCCGGTTTGTTTGTTGCCCGTATAGGGAAAGCGGGCCAAAACCTCCCAGCCCTTGGGGTCCATCAGCAGCAAGCCGTTGTCGATACCGACCCAGATTTTGCGATCCTCACCCTCGGCAAACGACCAGACCGCCCGGGAGCGTTTATCGATGAGGTCGTCGGCGTAACGGGGATAGCGGGCGAACTTCTGGTTTTGGTGGGAAAACATGGCCAGACCGATGTTCTGCACGGAAAACCAGAGATTGCCGGAACGATCGGACGTCATGCGGGTGATCATATTGCCCGGGAGCCCGAAAGGGTCCTGGGGATTGCTGACAATGCGTTCAAAGACATCGCGTTCGCGATTATAGCGAGATAAACCGCCGGTGTTACTGGATACCCACAGCTTGCCGGTCTTGTCGAAATGGAATCCGGTGATCCCCGGCGGGCAAAGGGAGTCGGGATTTTCGGGATCATGGCTGTACAGGTGATACCTGCCCGTATCCGGCTCGACGCGACCCACCATACTGTTGCCGAAAATCACCCAAATCTGACCGGACGGGTCAGGCGTGATACTTATGACCATGCGTAGGGCAGAACTTCCCCTTGGCGGCGCAAATCGCTCAAAAGTATTGGTTTCCGGATCATAGCGGGTGAGGCTGTTGTTCACGGCGCCCATCCATAGTTTACCGTCGGAATCGCTGTATATATTGGTATGGAAGGGATTGTTCTGCCTCAAGCCGGGAATGCGCTTGGGCGCCTTGCCCTTGCCCTTGACACGCATGAACCTGTTTTTTTCGGGCAGGAAACGCCACAGCCCGGCGCCGTCGGTACCCAGCCACAGCCGACCCGCGGCGTCCTGGCGCAACACATTGGCAAAAACCCAGTCGCCGTCTTCCTGCTCCTTGGGGTAAAAACTGAAAACCCCGGTGACGGGATCATAGCGATCGAGTCCGCCGTTTTCCAGGGGCATCCAGATAAAACCGTTCCGGTCTTCAAACAGCGCGCGCAGAACGGGTGCGTTGGGCGTAGTCGGGTCTTCAGGGTCGGGGTAATAGCGTACGAAACGTTCGGTCTTCCGCTCAAATCGATGCAAAACTCTGTCACTGGTGGTGATCCACAAGACGCCGCGACTGCTTTCGAACAGTTCCGAGACCTGGTTATCGGATAGGGAATCGGGAGTGAAGGGTTCCTGATTGTAGACCTTGAATTCGTAGCCGTCATAACGATTGAGGCCGTCCTGGGTCGCGAACCACATAAAACCGTGACGATCCTGAAGGATATCGAATACATAGGTCTGACTGAGGCCCTGGTTCAAACCCAGGGTTTCAAAACGCAGTCGTTCCCCGCAGAACGCACCCGATAAAGATAAGCACCAAAGGGCCGCGAGAATCGGAGTGCGGATTGTCGGGGACGTGAAACACGGCCGTATCATAAAAGGCTCCCGTAAAAATGTCATCATATCATGACATCGGCAGGCGGAGCCTTTGGGTCAATTGGGATATTGGGATGACAAGGACTCCTCAGAGTGGTGAGTGAATTTCAAAGAGCCGGGAAGTGCGGTTTTACTTTCGTGATCGCCTTTTTCATCCGCGAACGGGCATGTTCTACCAAACGGGGATCGGAGGCCGGGCTCGGAGAATATGCACGCCTCGGCACCTTTATGCAGACACCGCAAGGGGAGCGATTTTTTCCACGATCGTGGAAAAATTAGGCGAGGTTTTCCACGATCGTGGAAAAATGAAAAATCGGACCTACATCTTGTGGATTCAGAGGGCTTTAATATTTTGAGTTTAACAGTGTCTTTTCCGCGATCGTGGAAAAAATGAGCCACAAACTGATTGATCGACGAGGGCGTTTGCATATTTCGGTCGATTTAGCGGCATTTCGGCTGTTATTCAAGCATATTATGCTAGAAATTTTGTGATGATTACGTTTACAAATTCTATGATGTACCCCGGTAGCCTTCTATCTAAGAACAGTTTACGAGAAAAAAAATGAAAAATTCCGGGTTAAAAAGACATGTGTGCAATGGAGTCAAGCCGCCGGCTTAAGTCGATTGCACACGTGTGCAATGGCGTCAATCCGCCGGCTTAAGTCGATTGCACACCTGCGCAATCGAGCCAATCCGCCGGCTTAAGTCGATTGCACACCTGCGCAATCGAGCCAATCCGCCGGCTTGAGTCGATTGCACACCTGCGCAATGGCGTCAATCCGCCGGCTTAAGTCGATTGCACACCTGCGCAATGGCGTCAATCCGCCGGCTTAAGTCGATTGCACACCTGCGCAAACGAGTCAATCCGCCGGCTTGAGTCGATTGCACACCTGCGCAATCGAGCCAATCCGCCGTCTTGAGTCGATTGCACACCGCGAGGTGATGGAACAGGTCTATGAGGACGAAATCCAACATGTAAGGCAAGGGGTCAAATGGTTCGATCGCGAGCGTGAACCCGGGCTCAGTCAGTGGGAAGCCTATACCGGGGCTCTGCATCTGCCGATGACGCCCAGCCGAGGCAAAGGTCTGGGTTTCAACCGCGAGGGACGCTTGCGTGCGGGATTGGAACCGGCCTTTATCGACGAAATGGAAATCCTCACGGAGCATCGGGGGCGCCCCCGGCGAGTCTGGGTTTACAATCCCATGTGTGAAATCGAGGTGGGTCAAGGCCGGGAAGACAAAACCCTACCGAAACCTCGCCGTGAGGCAGTAAGCGACCTGGCCAATTTGCCCATGTTTCTGTGTAACCGGGCCGACATTCTCTATACCGGCCGGCCCCCGGAAAAATCATTTCTGAAAGCATGGAAACAAAGGGGTCTTTCCCTACCGGAGATCGTCACGGCCGAGGACGGAAAACTGGACGGCAAAGAGTTCGCCGATCGAATTGTCGGCGGCCTCAGACCCTGGGGATGGACGCCCGGCATATTGGATCTTCAGAAACGAATCTCGCCGCAACAGGTTGAACTGGAGGAGGGCGGGCCCGATCTCAGTTGGGGTTACCCTCAATTTTCCGAGCTCTATGCCAAACACCGGATTCTCGAGCTGCGTCGCCGTCTCAGAGAACGATTCGAGATGTTCCCGTTCGGCCCGGAACTGGTTGACGGCGGGCTTGTTTCTTCCATGCGGGAAATCGATCTCTGGCGTGAACGGATCGCTTGTGAGCTTCAGTTGAATACGGTCCTGAAAGGCCCGTTCGGGACCGCCGGTATCGGTCAGCTTCGTCTCGAGCCGGACCGGGCCTTGACCGTGCCCGAACTGAGATGGATCGACAAGGTGCTTCAAAACCACGGCCGAATGTTGGTGGAACCCTGGGTGCTCGATCTGGACGACTACTCTGCCTTGCTGACGGTTCATCGCGACAACCCGTCGAAAAGTGTCATCACGACGAGCCGTTTCTTTACGGATTTGCGCGGCCAATATATGGGCACCTTGCTGGGTCGAATGACTGCCGGCATGGACCCTGACAGACTTCGCGCCCTGGAATACGAGACCGACGGGCTCAGTATCAGGAAGCTGATCCCCCTGGCGGGCAAAGAGGCGGCCCTTTGGTTGGCGGAACAGGGTTATTACGGTCCTGCCGGATTGGATATGTACACCTATCGTCTCCCCGGCCAAGGGAGAAAGAGATTCCTCAAACCCGCCGGCGAGGTCAATTACCGCTTCACCATGGGTCACGTTGCCCGTCGTCTTGAGAAGTTTCTCGCCAAAGGCGCCCGGGGCATCTGGATACTTGTGGGATTGCGGCACCTGGCGCAGCGAGGCATCGCTGATTTCACCACCTTCGGGGCTGAGTCGGCGCAACGCTTTCCGCCCTGCTTTGGACCCGACAAGGGCCTGGTTTCCGGTGTGCTGTTCACCAATGAGCCCGACAAGGCACGACAGATGCTCGGCGTAATGGCAGTCGGTCCGGAGGCCGTCAATGAACTGATCCGCGATACGGGTCTGACCCTTTGATTGCACTGATTGAAAACAGCCGTACCGACTAGAAGAGAGACCCGGGCATTGATCGGCAAAGAAGAGGCGCCTGAATACTTAACCGTATTCCACAGCCCGTCGTCGTTCCAAAAGCAAGCCGCTCAGTTTGACTTGCATGCCTGACGAAACTATATTTAAATTGTTAAAAACTAGAGGTTGGTGCCGTTAAGCACGGTGCTGATATGGTGACTCGGCGTGTCAATGTTACGGCCTTGCTGCAGGGAGCGTTTAAAGGCTCCCGGTCGGAACCCGGGCCTCGACAGGGCCTCTATCGAGAGTTACCTGTTCTAAATAGCGCCGTTCAATCCTTTTCCCTGATTTCCTTTGGGTTGGAACCCTTCTCACCGGCTCCTCATGGAAAAAGTTCTCCCGGCAAGGCCTCAACCGGCCGCACCCCGGAGCTTGCCCTATATCCGCCGGGTGCTGAAGCCAAACCACAAGTCGTAGGTGTAAACCTATCTTCCCTCGGTTCATTATGAGAGATTTGTTGTAAGGAGCTGACCATGAAAATCAATTGGCATTATATGACTCTTTTCTTGCTGGGGTTCCAGCCGACAATATGGGCGCAACAACGCATGATTTGTCATGTGACCCGGCCGGCCGGCGATTTTTCTACTACCGTTTTGGTGGAAAACCCGAACGGGGAAGCCGGCTCCATTACCTTCATACCATACGGTGTCGACGGCGCCGAATATGATCCGGTCACCCTGGAACTCGTTCCCAACGGGGTGACCAAACGGGCGGCCGAGACGCTTTTCGATCAGGTCGGGCCGGTCAGCCACTTCACGATCGACCAGGCCGGCGAGGGCGTGACGGTTTCGGTGAACTATCTTGCCGCCTCCGGCACGGGCAGCCCCGTGCACCTGGCGGAGAGCAGCGAGCAGTCGACTAATTGGACCTTCTATGCCGGAGATTGGGATAAGGTCTACGACGCTTTGGCATTGGTCAACACGGGTGATGAGCCCACGCGGGTAAGCCTTCACCAGATCCACTTCGACGGCCGCCGCATTTCCGGCGAAATCCTAACGGAAGCTCTCCCCCCCAACAGCAAACTACTCAATATTGTGGGCGGTCCCATCCAGTCCCAATTCCTGCCTCGCCCGGATTGTTTCTTCGAGCTGAGGGCAGATCAGCCCCTGGCCGTTATTTCACTCAGGGGAACACTGGAGGCACCACACCTCCTGTGGCAGAACCCGACCAGGCCCGGTCCCCTTTTCGAGGAAAGCGAGCCCTTACAACTACAGCAAATCCTACCGGAAGACGCCGGCTTTTCATCCGTCCTGCTGGATGAAGTCAGGCCAAGAATCG
Organism: Acidobacteriota bacterium; assembly: GCA_030066195.1. Classification (GTDB taxonomy): domain Bacteria; phylum Acidobacteriota; class Holophagae; order Acanthopleuribacterales; family Acanthopleuribacteraceae; genus JASJCB01. The sequence continues at coordinate 3,312 of JASJCB010000243.1, read as the reverse complement.
AACAAACCCAGGCCTCTGCCGTCATGTTGCTTTACGACGGCAAGGTGCTGTTCTCCTGGGGCGAGGTGGACCGTAACTTCCAGCTCCATTCTATTCGCAAACCCATGCTGAACGCTCTCTATGGATTCTATGCGGAACGCGGTCTCATCGACTTGGACGCCACCCTGGAACAACTTGGGATAGACGACATTCCGCCCTCGCTTACCAGTGATGAAAAACAAGCTCGGGTTACTCACCTGCTCAAGTCGCGTTCGGGAGTCTATCACGAGGCCGCCGGCGAGTCGCAAGACATGATCGATGCGCGTCCCTCGCGCGGAAGTCATGCACCGGATACCCACTTTTATTACAACAACTGGGACTTCAATGCCCTGGGCACCATCTTCCGGCAACAGACACAAACCGATATTTTTGAGGAATTCAAAGTACGCATCGCGGACCGCATCGGCATGCAGGATTTCCAACCGGAGAATTGTTTCTACCAATTCGAGCCGAATAAATCAGAGCACCCGGTTTACAAGTTTAGGATGTCCGCCAGGGACCTGGCCCGCTTTGGACAACTTTTTTTGAATCAGGGCACGCTCGGCGGCGAGCGGATCTTGTCCCGGACCTGGGTGGAAGAGAGTGCCCGTTTACGGTCCGTGGATACTGATTCCTTTGCCGGTTACGGTTACTTATGGGCCGTTCTTCCCACGGGGTACACTTTTGGTCGAAGCATGTATCACACGGGTTACGGCGGCCATGCTTTGATCGTCATGCCGGAACAGAAACTGGTTTTTGTCTACCGCACCAACACCGATGTAGCGTTGGATTTGTCCGGTAGCATGTTCGAGGTGTTCACGGCCCTGCTCGGAGCCCGTCAAGAACCCGGCTGTGACTATACCGCCTTCCAATGGGAGGGGGTAGACCCGGTCGCCGATACCCAAAAATTCGGTGAGCTCCTGGAACGCATGAGGGTAGATATGAAAATACCCGGGATGTCGGCGGGTATCGTGGAAAACGGAGAACTCACCTGGTCGATCGGCAATGGAATGGGGGAGGTAGGCCATGGAATCGCGGTTACCCCCGAGACGTGTTACCAACTCGCTTCCCTTACCAAACCCATCGGCGCCGCGGTCATCATGAAGTTGGTCGAAACGGGCCTGTTGGACCTGGACACGCCCGTGTCCACATTCGGGCTTGCGCTCGACAACGCGGAGAACATCACGGTCCGGCACCTGTTGACCCATACATCTGAGGGTGAACCCGGCTCTCATTTCAACTACAACGGCGACCTCTACGGCCTATTGGGAGATGTTATGGAATCGGTTTCCGGGAAGTCTTTTGTTCAGTTGGTATCCGAACAAATCAGCGAACCGCTGAATTTAAACCATACCGCTCCCGGCTTTTCGGAACCGGCGGGCGCCTTGCCCCTCGCCCAGGGATACTGCCTCTCGGGAGAAATGACCATGGGGCACGTTCCCCTTATCAATCCTGCCGCGGGCCTGGTTTCCAATATTCCCGATTACGCTCAATTCATTACGGCCCTAAACAAGGGTTTGTTGTTGTCCCTCGAATCCATGGAGGAAATGTTCACCCCTATGGTTTCCAACACGGGAGAGGACCTTCCCCACGGCTTGGGCTGGTTCGTACAGTGGATCGACGGAACCAAAGTAATCTGGCACGCCGGAACCTCGGATGGAACGTCTTCGCAATTCGTGATGGTGCCCGAGAAAGACCTTGCTTTTATCATCACGGCCAATACCCGGGCGTTGAACTGGAACCTGCCTTTGGACTCCGGTGATATCACCGTGTCTCCAATTGTTCGTTTGTTCCTGGCGTCTTTTGCCGGGATATCCGTGGAGGGTAAGCAATAACCGAAACCGAACTCCATTAGCACGGCGGATGCTAGCCGCCTTGGCGAGCAACCCCTTGAAAAACGCGTCAAGTTTTTCCCCACCAAGGCGGCAGTTGCAAGTTACGAGTGACAAGTTTTAAGAAAAACATCAGTTTTTGCTGTTCTTGCAACTGGCAACTTGCCACTTGCAACAGCGAGGCACGCCCGGCAATCCACCCTCGATATGCCTTGATGGTCTGAGGCGTGCCTCGCTAGAGATCGAACCAGAAGCCGAACGAGAAGGTGCGGTCGTCTTCCAGAAAAAACTCGCCCAAGGGGGCGCGGCCGTCATAGTATTCCAGCCCGATCCGGTATGTTCGCTCCAACCGGCCGACGGGTAGGATGAGGCCCGCCTGAACGGTCAGGTTCTCCTCCCAGTCGTTCTCCTCGTAAGCGGTCAGGTTGACCGCGGCAAACGGACCCAGGCGCCGGCCCCACCAGCGCGCACTATCGACGTACTCCAGCCCGCCCTGGACACGTCCTTCCATCTGCAGCGCCTCATTCCGCAAATCGTAAGCGTGTGCCGCCTCGACATAGACGCGCCCGCGCGGACCGGCGAGGCTGATGCCGAGGGCCCACTCTTCACGGGTATAGGTGACCCGGGTGCGTCCGGTTCGTTCGATGTACTCATCGCCGATGTGTGCGGAATCGTGCTTGGTGGCCAGACGCAAGGCCAGGCCGCGACCGTTCGCCCAACTGAAGGCAAAGCCGTAGAGTCCGTCCCAACCGATGTTGTCGGTTTTGTTATCGGCATCGAAATGGCCCAGAAAGGCGCCGCTTACGTCGAGTTGAAAGCCGCGATCGTCCCGGCCCTCGGGATGAAGACGAAGGAAGCCGTACTGGCCCCCCAGGCGGAAGCCGTAGCGCAGGTCGCCGGATTCGACGATGTCGGTATCGGCAACGTTGATCGCTTTCAGCTCGAACATGGGTCGCAACGGGTCGGCCAGGTAGCGGGGGTAGAGATCGTTACCCGGCACCAGGCGCAGGCGCCAGGATTTCAGGCGAAAGGTGAGCCGATCGGGATCCCGCTGCTCGGCGGCCGTTTTGTCGGGCTCATCCGGCTCCTGCTCGGGTTTCGAAGTGGTCACCGGGCCCGGCGGCAGGGCGATCATCAGCCAGGTCATCGTGATCAATGGGATGCAGGCGGTCATCGGCGATCTCCCCATGTGAACAAAACAGACTGCCTATTCTAGCACGGGCGCACCGGGCCTGCGGGCGCCGGGGATTACTCGTTGCCCGCCGGGTCTTTTACGGGCCCCAGTATGGTTTCCATCCGCTGTAACATGCGTTCGTAGGTTTGGTTGACTTCCCGGAGACTGTAGAGTTCATCGTGGGCAAGAATCAGCCCGATGGTAATCAAGCCGCTCGTCTTTTCCGGGTCGGTTGCCTCGGAGTCGTAGATCAGGTTCATCAGGCGATCGACGCGTTTTTCCTGTAGA
>JASJCB010000003.1 GCA_030066195.1 Acidobacteriota bacterium | reverse complement strand
GTCCGGTGTCCGAACCATCGGCGATCCCGTCGTTATCGTCATCGTCATCTTCAGAATTGAGCAGACCGTCACCGTCGAGATCGGAATTGGGCTCGGTTTCGTAAAAATCGGGCAGGCCGTCCTTATCGGTATCGATATCGAAAAAGAAGAAACCGAACAGGTGGCTGGCGCCCGCACCCTCCGACAGGTAATCCACGAACAGAGGTTGGTCCAAACCCAAAACCAGGTTATCCAGATCCAATTCTCTGGTATCCAGCGAAAGGGATGTGCCGGTGACGATCCCCTGGTCCTCAGCCAGGAAATCATTGGCATCGAAACTACCGCTGCTGCCGTAAATTTTTTCATCGACAGTACAGGTCGGATCATCTTGAGAAAACGCGGGGCCGCCCACGAAAATGATCAAAATTGCGGTCCAAAGTAACGACTTCATCTGAAGGCCTCCTAAATAACCCATGCCTATAAATCGCCTTTTGAATCATCCAGGGAAACTCTGGATGCGGAGCCCGCGCTGCCGCGGCCCAGATTGCCTACCCCGTAGAAATCCCCTTCCGGGAGAGCGTTTTTGTGCCACTCGGCATAATCGGTGCCGGAAACGCCTATCAGCGTGGATTGAACCGCCGCGGCGTTAGTCTGATCGGACGGTGCGAATACCTCGACGGTCATCACAACCTTACCGTCCATATCCCAGGTCGAGGGATCGACCACTTCACTGTCGCCAAGATCCATACCCTTCATCGAGAAGGCGGGGTCATCCGGATTATTGGCAATCCACACTTTGTAGGTTAATGTCATCAAGCCGCTGTTGACATCGAAGGTCGTTGCATCGGTGGGAAACAAGCCGCCGAATTCGCCCTGCTCACTTGCGGAGACGAGAGCGAGCAGAGAGCCCAAGCGCCAATCCTTGCGTTCGGTTTCTCCGGTATAGGGGTCGGCCGTAACCCAATAATCGTCAAAGCTCGCCCGCTCTTTGTCAATAATGGATCGAGCGGTCATGGAGTAAAACTGCTGGAGTTTGATGCCGTTGGACATTTGGGTTTCGGAGCGGGCGTTATACGACAGGCTGACGGTTAGCCCAAGGAAGATAAGCACAAACAAAACAGAAAGAACCAGGGTGATGCCGCGTTCTCTAGGTTGAGCTTTCATATCGATTCACTCCTTACATACTGGGCATGGGCAAGTTGTTATTGACGATTCGAATTTGTTGCCGAAAGCTGCGCGATGACGAGCCCGCATAAATATCGGACACGGACTGGGTGAACATCAGGTCGGCGGTCAAGGCGTGTCGACCGAGAACGATACGGTAATCGTCCAGTGATATCGAGCCCCAACCGGGAAGTCCGTAAGGGTTGACGCCGCGCGTCATGGTCCATTTGTCGGTCTCGGTATTGGAAACATAACCGTCGACATCATCGCGAACAATGGTATCGGGAGCCTTGCCGACAGTAACATCCAGTCCCAACCTGATTTCAAATTCGGTAATATTGGTCGCCACTACCTCTTCATAGGAGTTCAGACCAACATTGGAGGTACGCAACAACACCAGGGTGTCGGCATCGGAAGAGTATTCTACGTGATAGCGAACGCGCCGGAAACTGTCTTCCGAGCCCAGTTTGCGGGCCATAAACGTGTATTTCGGCGGATGACCCAAATCGGAAAGTTCGCTGGCGAGGTCGCCACTGGTACCTTCGATTTTGGTTTTCATGCGATCGGCGTCGTCCGGGAAATTGTTGAGAAAAATACCGTTCTCTTTAAAAGTTATTATGGCCTTTTCCGGAAGGTCGGTATAGCCGCCGCTTCCGCCCGAGGATACACTGCCCACCTGGAGAATGACGGCTTCATTTTCGGGGTTGCCGTCTACATCGGTCAGGCCCGCGTTCCAAATGGCGTTGTCCTCATAGAGAGCACCCTCATACAACAAGCGCACCTTGTAGAAAACCAGGATATCGCCTTCTTTCAGATCGTTGATATGGTCCGCGTTACTGGATGACAACTGAACGGGGCCGCTGTAGGTCCCGCTGCTCTCCCATTGGTAATCGGAAACAAAAAAGGTGGGCCGGGTGTCGGTGGCGGTAAAATCGTAATCGAACCATTGAAGGGTAATAGAGGAAAAGTTCCTACCATTGACCATATCGTAGTCCAGATCGTCGATCCCGAAGAAGAAAGGAGCTAATTGGCTTGCCTGGCTCTCTTCCGGGTCGATACCCGTAAGGTTTTCGTTGAGTACGAAGTGAATATTATAGGCGTTGAGATCGCCGACCCCCATGCCGGCCGCGGAAATGTCATGACGCAGCATCTCGCTCAAGCCGCGAACGGCGTTGGTCTGTGCGGTTTTGCGGGTAGCGTTGTTCACGCTTCTGGTTACCTGGGAAATGGTAGTTACCAGGCCCGCCATGACGACCGCCGTAATAGCCACCGTCAGCAGGACTTCCACGAGACTGACACCCTTGTGTTTTTCAAAAAATACCATGGAATCCACTCCTTGCTTACGGATTCTCTTCATCGCCGTAGTTCGGGGCGATTGCCATGTCCAACGTGTAGGCAAAATCGAGACTGTCGCTATCGCCGACCTTTCCTCTTTCGGCTTTCCAACCGCTCCAACTGATGCCGATCTGAACCTCGTACCAGTTGGCGTTGGGGGAGAATTCTACTTCCGCGGTGTAATAGGTAACCCCCGAACCATCATTGCGTTTGCCTTCGTAGGTATACTCGAAGTTCTTGGTAAGGGCATCCTTGCTCCAAGTCTCCGGGTCTGTACTCATCATTTCATTGGCGATCGATTGGGCGATCATCGCCGCAATCGCCTGGTTTTTTGCCGCGGTGGATTGAAAGATCCGGTGTTGATAGGCCGCCGCCATTCCCAGAACCGCCGTCAAGAGGATCACCAGAGATAACATGGCTTCGACAAGGCTTACGCCTCGGGCCTTATGCTTAGTCCATCCAGGTCCAACCATTGTAGTCGCCTCCCCCGTCACTGTCTTTTGAGATGATCGCCATTTTGACCTCACCCATTGCGGTCACGTGTACGGCGCCGTTATAACTTTCCCGATCGTCAACGAAAAACCAGGTCCCGCTGCTTGGTTGGAGCGGATTGCCCGCCCAAACGTTGCCGTCCGGCAAGATGACGATATTACTTGAAGAAAAAGCGCCGACATTGCCTTGAGAAACCAGCTTCGTCCAATGGGGCAACGAGCGTACGGTCGAAATATCGACTCGGGATATTTTGTTATAGGGCGAGGGTTCGGCTTCTACAGCGGCACCGACGTTTCGTCCCTGAACCAACACCGCATCGTCCCAATTACCGTCTCGTGTAGGATCGCGTTGTATAAGGATTCCGTTACCGGCGGTAAGGGTTAATTGTACAGGCTGGGTGTACTCGATCGCGGTTGCCCTGGCCCGAATTACCGCGGCCCGGACATAGCGGTTGTTGTTGAGCACCTCGTTACGCCGAACGGTGGGCGAAACCTGGTACCAGGCCACGCTCATGACGAACAAAATGATGGCCAGAGTGGCAAACAGTTCGACCAATGTAAAGCCGGGTCGATTTCGATTTGGGCTTTTCTTCATCTTCAGCTCCTCGTCCCAGTCTTGGAAGCATGGACGATGCCAATATTGAAGGCGCTGAAAATCAGGCACTTCCGTTTGGCTTATCGATTATTTTCCGAGTATTTCGGTAAGTTTGCAATGTGTAAGTGCAGATAAGTGCACCTCAGTGTACCATGGCTTCAAATGCCGTCCGTAATTTGTCGCCGATCTTGTGAGCCGCGCCCGTCACCAGGGTGAAGCTGCCCCGGTTCCCGGCGGCGATCACCTTTTCGTGGCTCGTTTGCGAACCCTCGGGCTCCACCACCGGGTCGAGCGCTCCATGCAGGGCATCCAGACGAAACGGCAGCGGTTCCGTCAATACTTCATGGCGGTAACGACTGTTGACGCCGATGACACGCGTCACGCCTTCCAGGTCTTGGGCGACGAACGGGGCCAGGTATCCTCCCTGCGAGTAGCCGGCCACCCATTTGGGCAGGTGGGCGTATCCCAAGCCGTTAACCAGTTTCTTCAACATGGTCCTTGCCGGGTCCATGGTCACCCCGTAGACACCGGTCACCGGGTCGTAGAAGTACCAGGCATAGCCTATCTTGTAACCGTTACCGCTACGGTAGGGATAGGGAAACAAGCCGTTGGGGGCGACTACCAGGGTGTCCTGGTCGAAACATCCGCCCAGCAGCCTGAGAATGGTTCCGCCGGTTTGCTGGAATCCGTGCAATAGCAGAACCATGCGTTTCGGTCTGTCCACCGGGCGGGTCAGGTAGTTTACATCCCAGGTAAGGTCGAGGGAGAGCTTGGGCATGGCGGCTCCTTGCCGAGATAATCGCGAAGTTGCGGTAGTTTTTTCCTAAGGACCTTGGTCAACGGCACCGAGGTCAGTTCATCGAGGCGGAACCATCGGCTTTCCACATAGGCGGAAGGCGGTTGCAGCCAATCGACCGCTTGAGGGGCCCTGCACACGGTTACGAAGTAGCGCGCATGTAAGTGGGTAAAGCGATGAGTAAACGGTTTCGGTAGTTTCGCCTCGATCGTCACCGAATCATGGAGAAGGTAAAGCCACGGTTTGCTGTTGGGTTGGATTTGGGCGGGCAGTTCCCACATACCGGCCAGCAAGCCCTCGTCGGGTCGTCGGCAGAGCAGAAACCGATCGTCGCTGTAGAGGAACAAGGTTTCGAAATCGACCCGTGATACGCGTACCTTTTTGCTTTTCACCGGCCGATTGCGCGGATCGGAACCTTCCAGCCAGGTAGCGCAGAAACGGTTGACGGTACAGGAAAGACACGAGGGCTCGCGTGGCGTACAAACCGTGGCGCCCAATTCCATCATGGCTTGGTTGAAATCGCCGGGTCTCTGCTTGTCCAGCATGTCGTCGGCCAGGCTCTGGATGAGATTTTTCGTTTTGGCAGAGGAAACATCGTCATCGATACCGCGCAGTCGGGTCACCACCCGAATGACATTTCCGTCCACGCAAGCAAAGGGCAGGCCGAAGGCAATGCTGCCGACAGCGGCGGATGTGTAGGCGCCTACGCCTTTCAAGTTGGATATCCCCGTCATATCTCCGGGGAAAACCCCGCCGTGATCTTGACTGATCTGCCTGGCCGCTTCTTTCAGATGACGTACACGGCGGTAATAACCCAACCCCTCCCAGGCTTTCAGTACGGTTTCCTCGTCGGCCTCGGCCAGGGTTTGGGGCGTAGGGAACTGCTCCAGAAAACGGAGGTAGTAGGGAATGACCGTTTTGACTTGAGTTTGCTGAAGCATCAGTTCGGAAACAAGAACGGCATAGGGATCCTGAGTTCGTCGCCAGGGCAGGTCGCGTTTAGCCCCGTCGTACCAGGCCAACAGGCTCGGGGCGAACTTCTCGGATTCGCTCAAGGGTCCGCCTCTTTTTCCACCTTGAAGGCGTTCAAACAAACAACCAGGCCCCTGACATCCTCTTGCGGCCAAAAGGGAAGTTTGGCCATGAAGTTGGTGTCGTTCAGGCAAGAGCTGTTGACCGACAAGCCCAGCTTTCCAAGCAGCGAGGGGAACAGGTCTCTCAGTTCCGTGCCGTTGATGGTTTCAAGTGGGAAGCCAAGGAACAAGGTGCGGTAGGTTCCTTCCCGTGAACCCACGCCGTTGAGCAGGCCCGCGGTCTGTTCACCGGCGGTGAAGGCCGGAACCGAGACGCCGTCCGACGTCATGGTGGACGTGCGGTTGTCGACCAGGGTGAAGCTGAGGTCGTAAGGACCCAGACCGCCCAGGTCGGGCGGGCTGCCGAGGACTTGGGTATACTGCACGTTCTCGGAGCCTGTTTCCATGCCCAGGTAATCGGTCATGAACCCGTTGGGTACCTTGATCGGTTCCTTGTCGCCCTGATCTTGATTGATGCCCTGATCCGAGAAATAACTCTGCGCCGACAGCAGCAGGCTGCCGCCCTTGTCCAGATAATTCGCCAGGTTGAATTCGGACTGGCTGGAAGGTCCGCTCCTGGGTCCGGTAAAGCCGTTGCGTACCGCTTCACCCGAGAACCAGATCACCAGTTTGTATCCCTCCAGATCGGTCGCGTCCGGCTCGATGTTGCTGTTGAAGGTGTCGAAATCCTCGTAGGAAACACCCCAGAAATCCAATACGCTGTGGTACACGTTTCTCAAGTTGGGAGAGTTGTTATCGTCGTCCACCAACAAAACATCGGGACTTGGAATGGTGGAAAAACTCCGTGAGGTGACCACCTCGCCCCGGCCGCAATCGTTGGTTGCGGTCACTCGCCAGTAATAGGTAAAACCGTAGGAAAGGTCCAAAGGAAGGTTCAGCGACGATCCCTCGGTAGATACGGCGTAGAGCGGTTCGGCCAAATCGGAGGTCGTTCCGATCTCGAACAGATAGGAGAAGGTAAGCGGCTGTTCCTGCCAACTGAAGGTAGGATTGAGTGATTGATGCGTGGTCTGGTCCAGGGGCGCCGACAGGGTTACCTTGGCGGGAACGCCGGTGTGTACGGCCAGAATCAGGCTGACGCTGTCCTCCCAACCGGATGCCGTGCCGCTCACGGTCAGCGGGTACTCACCCGGGGCCAGGCCGCCTAATTCGGTAAGATGCAGCGTGGTGCCGCCGCCGGGCAACACATCCTGACTGTCGAAGGAAGCCATGGCGCCCTCGGGCAGCCCGGTCAGGCTGAGACTGACCTGATCGGCGAAACCGTCGGAGGCGGCCACGCTGATCGCCACATCTACCGCGTTCGCGGCGCACAATGCGGCGCGGCGCGTGTCCAGGTCCAAAAAGAAGGCCGGTAACTGCCGACAGTTATAACAAGCCAACGCGAAGTCCTGATCGATCAAACCGCCGCTGCCGGGAATGCCGTCCGAGGTCAACTGGCGCGCGATGACCCTGGTCACGAACTCGCCCGTTGCCGTCGGGCCCAGCATGACGCCCTCGGTGTTGTTCTTTTCATCGGCCGTACCGCCGGGAGTGGACCAACCGTCGCTGTCGAAGACATTACCCGCGTAGGTATTGCCGTCGTAGTCTACTTCCAGGTCAAGATCGTTGTTCCAGGCGGGCGCCTCACCGCCCAGCCCGTGGCCGGGCGCATCGGTCCAGGCCAGCATCAACTGAACCGGTTCGGCGGGATCCACCACCTCGAAGCGCGATTGCCAGACTTCGCCGGTACCTTGTAACACGCGTGGACGGTCCAGGTAAATCGGTTCCGAGGGCGGGTCTAAAATAGCCGACAGGTCCAAGCGGCCCCACCCCTGTTGATTGTTGAAACGGTGGGTCAGCGGATCTCCATCGGCGTCATTGGCGCCGAAAAGATCCCGAGTCACGGCCAGAAAAGCGGCTTTCACCATTTCCGGCGAGGGATCGAATGCGACGCTCCGACTGCCGGAAAGATTGCGGTAACGTTGCGTGAACAAGGCCGCGGCGCCGGCAACGTGAGGCGCGGCCATGCTGGTACCGGCCAAAAGCGTATAACCGTCGTTGCCACTGCAGGAATCCACATAGCGGCCCGGAGCGACGATATGCGGCAGCAGGCGGCCGTCCAGGCAGGGACCGTGGGCTGAATTATTGGAAATGCTCTCCCAACGCGGATCCAGCGAGCCGGAACTGTTATTCAACTGCATGTAGGTGCTGCCCACCGCGAACAGGTTCTTGGCCTCGTCGGGCGTGCCTTGACGGCTGACGCCACCGAAGCCGTTGGCCACCGCGAGAATGAAGCTGAAGGATTGATTTCCGGGCGTGTTGGGATCGGCATCGCGAACCCCCATATCCACTTCCATGGTATTGAGGTCGTAGCCCTTTGCCTGGCCGGAGGGACCCCAACTGTTGTTGGACAACAGCGCACCGTTTTCCCTGGACTCCCGAATTAACAGGCCCATGCCTTCCGCACCCTGGTAGTTGCCGATGTAGATCTGCTCGATCATCTCGGCGGCGGGCGCGACGCCCAGGCCACGCAGGAATCCATTGGTATCCATAGTACCGCTTGCCGCATCACCGCCCATGATCCCGGCGGTGTGGGAGCCGTGAGTGCTGCTCAAGGTTCCGTTTTCATCGCAGGACTCGCCGACACAAGGCCTGAACCGGTTGACCAGGTCGGGATGTTCCTGGTCCACTCCCGAATCCACATTGGCCATGACCACGCCGGTCCCATCCAAACCCAAACCGGAAAGCCAGGTCAGGTAACCCGGATCCACCACATCCACCGGTTCGCCTTCCTTCAACACCTGGGACATATTGCCTGCCAATAACTGATTGCTCATTTCCGAGCGCGTGCCGCCGTCGGTAGGGATGGGTTGTACGGTATAAATACCCGGTAATGCAACCACCCGGCCCAGTTGGTCACCGGCGATGCGAAAAGCCAGGGAATGGAACTCCTCGCCTAGGGTGGATACTTGAATATCGGTTGCGCCCAGGGACGCTAGTTGCAAGCTGAGATCCGTTGCATCGACACCGCGCCAGGCCAGCAGGCGAGCCCCGATCGGCGCGTCGGCAAGATTGCGATACCGGGGAAGCAGGCGAAAGGAAGATTCAAAAGCGCCGGACCAGCGAACATGCGGCGACCGGGACGATTGGCTCAGAGCATTCGGGTCTCCCCATACAATGTAAGTAAAGGGGTGCACATAACGAACGGGTTGCAAACCGGCGGCGATCAACTCCTGAACCCAGGAATTCCGGACGGCGCCCTGAAACTGAACCAGGAAGAAATCGTCACCGCCGCCCTCCACCTTGGCTTGCCGCATGCGAGGGTACCGGATGAGGGGATCGAAAACCTGGTCGCCTAAACGCAGGCGGTAGTCGGGCCGCTCGTAAAAAGTAGTGACGTCATTGGATTGAGGTGCAAGAGCGAACAGGAAAACCAGACCGATAATCATCATTTCTCCAAGCCGAGAAGGGCGCCCGTTCCGGGAGCACCCCCACATCCTTGAAGATCCTGGCCAATCTGTCAAGACTTTGTATCACATAGAGGACAATCGCGTTGCTGAAAGCCGGGACCCCGGGAGCCCGAATTAGTTACCCGGGACCGACTCCGGGAAATAAGGCTATTCAGTGTTGAACCGCGTCAAGCCGCGCCCCGAGCGTGCAAACTTGCATGCCCTTTCCCTCCCGTGCGGGTTCTGGCATAATCATGTTTTCGGAACAACGGGGTGAGCCCATACATGTTGCAATCGGTTTGGCTGACAGAGATATGGTTGACAGGTTTTTCCTGGTTACAAACGGCTGATGTCTCCCCCTGGCTTTGGCTGCCGTCGACGATCCTCGCGGTAATCGTGTTTGTCCTGGGCCGAAGATTATTGGCGGTACGAGGCGAACGCGATCGGCTGGAAGGCAAGTTGGCCGCCGAGAGCAACCGCGCCAATCGCCTGGAAAACGAGAATCGTCAGTTGGAGAAGTCGGCGTGGAAGGCGGAAGCCCGTGCGAGCGCCGCCGAAGAAACACTGGAGGCTCTAAAACAGGAACAGCCCGAGGCGGACTGCGGCTGGCTTGAATCCGTCTACGCCTCCGACTTCATGGGTATCGCACACCTGGACAAGGCAGGCCGTATTATCGAGGCCAACCAGGGCTTGCGGGTCATCCTGGAATTGGAAGCCGAAGCCCTGGACGGACTCCTCTTCACCGACCTGGTTCTGGAAGAGGATCGTCACTTCCTGGCTGATCTACCCGATCCGCTGACAGAGGTTCACTATTTCGAGGTGCGGTTGTGCTCGGGGGAACATCGGGAATGCTGGTGCAAGATTTCCGTTTCCGGCATTGCGGCGGATTTTCGGAGCGAAGCCAGTCTCCTGGTGATGATAGAAGACATTCAAGACCGCAAAGAACTGGCCCTGGCTTTGGAGAAACGAGCGCGGGAACTGGCCCGATCCAATAAGGAATTGGAGCAGTTCGCCCTCATCGCCTCACACGACTTGAACGAACCCCTGAACAAAATCGTGGCTTTCGGCAGGTTGCTGGAGGATGAATGCCGCGACAGGGTTTCCAAGGAAGGGGAGGAATACCTGGGTTATATGATCTCAGCGGCCGGAAGAATGCAAAACCTGATCACCAGCTTGTTCCAACTGGCCCAGGTGACGGTGAAGACCCATCCCTTCCAACCCGTGGACATGAACGCCCTGGTTGAAGATGTTCTGGCCGATTTCCGATTCCGAATCGAAGAAACCGAGGCAAAGATCACGGTCGATCCGCTACCGGTGGTTTACGGCGATGCGGTTCAGTTGACGCAACTGGTCCAGAACCTGGTCGGCAACGCGCTCAAGTTCCATTTCCCCGACACGCCGCCCGTGGTGCACATCAGCAGTAGGCAGGAAGTGATGATCGACGATCCCGCCTACCCCGGCCGCAAACGTCGTATGTGTCGATTGTCCGTAAAAGATCAGGGCATCGGATTCGACAGCTTGAACGACGAACGCCTCTTCAACGCCTTTCAACGCCTCCACCCGAAGGGACATTACGAGGGCGCCGGCATCGGCCTGGCCATTTGCCGAAAGATCGTGGAACGGCATGACGGTTACATCTTTGCTCGCAGCAAACCGGGTTCGGGAGCCGAATTCCGGGTTGTGCTGCCTGTCTCTCAAAGTGCGGACGAGCCGGCAGACGAATGAACCGCGCCATTTTGGCTTCAATTATTTGGATCGTTTCACCAAACCCGCGGGTGTCCGGGGGCGGCTTGAAGCGAAGGTTACCCGGGTAAGGCCCGCTGATTGCCCCGCAAGCACTTAATCTTGTTGACTTTGAAATCAGAAAAATCCAAAATTCAGCTTTGGCGTCGGGAAAGCCCGCCTACAGAACCGGAGGCCGGCACTGTAATTGCCAGAAATCCCGAGCCGGGATATCCCGGGTCCGCTCTTCCCGGTCTACCCGTTCTCATTCAGCGGTCCCCGGCCCCACGCTCACGTCCGGCGAGCGATGCATTCAAAGGAGACGAGATGAAACGTTTGTTCTTTGCCCTGTTGATGACTTCGGCCCTGCTTCCTTCCAGCTTGGGTCAGGATAATAAACCCATGGTCGTGGTGATCAATGTCGACCGAGTGTACCTGGTCTGCAACATGGGCCAGCAATTAGCAGCCAAGCTGGACAAGTTCACCAAGGACGCCCAGAAAGAAGGCCGGCCCCTTGCCGATAAAGCTCAGCAACTGCAACAGAAATTGACGACCGACAATACCCTGTCCCCCGAGGATCGTGGCAAGATGCAGCGCGAATTGGAAAGTCTGGCCATCGAAATCAAGCGTTTCAATGACGACAAGAAGCGCCAGGCTCAAATCATGCAGGACGAAGGTTTGAAGGCTATCGAAGAAAAGCTGAAACCCGTCCTGGCCGACATGGCCAAATCCCAGGGTTGGGATGTATTGCTGAACAAGGTTCCCAATATCGTCATCATGGCCGGCCCGGCGGCCGATGTCACCGACAAGGTCATCGAAGAATTCAACAAGGTAACCGGCAGCTAAGTTAAAAAGGGGGCCGGGAACCACTTTCCCGGGTCTTCCCGACAGCACCGGAAGAAATGAGAAAGGCCCTGAAGATCGCTTGTGATCTTCAGGGCCTTTTCAATTTTACGACAGCACGGCTTTAGTAATTGCTCTCGTCCTGAGATTCGTCCTTTTGCTCTTCACCGTCATCGGCTTTCTCTTCCTTGTGATCACCGGCCTCTCCAGCCGTCTCCACGGCCGATATAGGCGTCATCACGTCCTGCATGGAGGTAACGCGGTTGGCATAATCCAAGAAGACGCCGCCCAGCAACAGGCCTACCAGCACCAGCGGATACCAGATGAAGGCCCAGGTGATGCGGTCCTCGAACCGTCCGTGCATGAAGAACAAGATAACAAGCGTTGCTTTGCAAGAGGCAACTGCAATCGCCACCACGTCGTTCAACACACCCAGGTCGAGATAGGAGACCGCCACGGTGGCCACTGTCAGGACGAAAAGGCCGAGCAGAACGCCCAAATACACTTTCGGGCTTTGAACATGTCCCATTTTTCGATCGTGTCCCATAGTCTTTCTCCTAGTGTCTCAACAGGTACAGCAGCGGAAAGAGGAAAATCCAGATAAGGTCGACAAGGTGCCAGTAAAGACCGCAGACCTCGACGCCGCCGAAATTCTCCTCGTGATAACGTTCTTGACGGGCACGGAAGTACACCAAACCGATAAAGCTCATGCCGATCAGAACATGCAACAGGTGCAGACCGGTAGACATGAAATAAACGGAGAAGAACAAGTCCGAGCCGGGAAAGTATCCGTAGCTGAACTTGGAACTCCATTCGAAATATTTGACGACCAGGAAGCCGAAAGCGAACAGGAGCGTCAAGAGGAGGTTCAACTTGAGCTGCTTGTTCTTGCCTCGCTGAGCGCCGTCCACCGCCATGGCCATGGTATAGGAACTGCACAACAGGATGACCGTGTTGACGCTGCCCAATTTCCAATCCAGGGCCTGAGAACCGAGCCGAAAGACTTCGGGCCAGTTGTATTTAAAGATGAATAACCCGGCGAAGATCCCGCCGAACAGCAGGACCTCCGTGGCCAGGAATATCCACATACCGAGTTTAAAATTCTCGTATTCCTCGACGGGATCTTCTTCGTGGAGGTGGAAGAAGGTTCCCGGTTCCCAATTAGGATTCGCAGACATAGTTACAATCCTCTACATTCCATCCGTCAGGCGTTTTGTTCTTCGCCGTAACCGTAAGTCCAGGTGGTTACGGTGGGTACTTCGTCAAAGTTGGTCAGCGGCGGCGGGCTGGGAACCGTCCATTCCAGCGAGAGCGAGTTGAACGGGTTCTTGGAAGCCACTTTTCCGCGTTTGGCGGCCCACAGCAGGTTGCCGAAGATCACCACGTAAGCCAGGCCGTTGATGAAGGCGCCCAGCGAGGAGGCGAAGTGAAGTTCGGCAAACTCGCCCAGGTAATCCGCGTAGCGGCGGGGCATGCCCATGTAGCCCAGGATGAACTGGGGCATGAAGGCGGCGTTGAAGCCCAGGAAGAGCATCCAGAAGCCGATTTTCCCGACGGTCTCGTTGTACATGCGGCCGTAGATCTTGGGCCACCAGAAGTAGAGACCGCCCACCAGCGCGACGACGGTGCCGCCTTGCATGGTGTAGTGGAAGTGCGCCACAACGAAGTAGGTATCGTGCAGGAACACGTCGGTGGAGAGCGTGGCCAGCGGCAGACCCGTTAAACCGGCGATGGTGAACAGGAAGATAAAGCCGCAGGCGTAGAGCATCGGCGTGTCCATTCGGATGGAACCTTTATATAAGGTGGATATCCAGTTGAACACCTTGATAGCGGTTGGAATGGCAACGGCAAAGGTCAGCAGCGAGAAGATCCAGCGCGACCAGTAACTCATGCCGGAGACGAAGAGGTGGTGACCCCACACGAAGAAGCTCACCAGCGCAATGGCCAGCGAGGAGTAGGCGATGGCGCGGTAACCGAAGATAGGCTTCTTGGCGAAGACCGGCAGGATCTCGGCGACCACACCCATGGCGGGCAGGATCATGATGTAAACAACCGGGTGGCTGTAGAACCAGAAGAAATTCTCGAACAGGATCGGGTCACCGCCCAGGGCGGCGGAGAAGAAACCGATTTCCAGGACGCGCTCCATAATCAGCAGCGCCAGGGTGATGCCGATGATGGGCGTGGCCAGGATCTGGATCAGGGACGCGGAATACAGTGCCCACACGAAGAGCGGCAGGCGGTGCCAGGTCATGCCCGGAGCGCGGAACTTGTGGATGGTGACCACGAAGTTCAGGCCGGTCAAGATGGAGGCAAAGCCCAGAATGAAGGCGCCCAGGGTAACGGGGATCACGCCCGCGGAGGACTGAATGGAATAGGGGGTGTAGAAGGTCCACCCGGTATCCAGCCAGTTGGCGGGGAATTTGATCAAACCGTTCTCGATACTGGGCAGTGGGCCGATCAGCGACCAGACGACGGCAATCGCGCCGACGACGTAGATCCAGTAGCTGAGAATGTTCAACCTTGGGAAGGCAACGTCCTTGGCGCCGATCATAATCGGCAGCAGGAAGTTCCCCAGGGTTGCGGGAATGCCGGGGACGATAAACAGGAAAACCATAATCGCCCCGTGCAGGGTAAACATGATGTTGTAACCGTGGTGGTCAAAAATCTGGTGATTGGCGTTGGGGAAGAGTAACTCCGCCCGCACAGCCATGGCGCACAGACCCGCGATCAGGAAAAAGATCAGGATGCTGTAAAGGTACATCAGGCCGATGCGCTTGTGATCTACCGAAAAGAACCAGTTCTTGAACCCACCAGGTTGAAGATAGGGTTGATATTCTTGCGATGCGCTGGACATGCTTCCTGTCTCTCCTACTGCAAAGTCTTGATAAACGCGATGATGTTTTCGATTTGCTCGTCGGTCAACTGCCCGTCGTACGAGGGCATCTGGCCGGCCGGGTAACCTTTCACCAATTTCCGATTGGGGTATTTGATGGATTCCACCAGATAGTTGTCGTCGACAACGATCATGGTGCCGTCCGCCATTTCCTCTTCACGGCCCATGAGGCCTTGGAAGGTGGGACCGATGGCAGGCGATCCGTCTTTGGAATGGCAACCCACACAGGCGCGCTTCACATAAAGCTGCTCGCCCTCTTCCACGGGGGTCAGCACCGGGAACAGTTCGTTTTTCATGTATTTCTGCCAGTCTTCAGGGCTCAAGACATGCACTTTACCCAACATGGCCGAGTGGTTGTCCCCACAATACTCCGTGCAGAACACCTGATAGGAGCCCGGAACATCTGCTTTGAACCAGAGATAGGTATAAATGGAGGGAACCACGTCCTCCTTCACCCGAAACTCGGGGATGAAGAAGGAGTGCAATACATCGACCGATCTCATCTTCAAAACAACCGGTTTTCCTTGGGGCACGTACATATCGGACGCTTCGACGCGACCGTCGGGATATTTGTAGGACCAGGACCATTTCTGACCGGTGACCGATATTTCCAAACGGTCTTCGTCGGTGGGCATGGTCCGCATTTCGCTCCAGGCTCCCACGCCGAACAGGAAGATCAGGGCCACGATGATGGTGGGAACCACGGTCCAGATAAATTCAAGGGTATGGCTGCCCTTGATCGGTGACGTTTTCTGATCCGGGCTTCTCTCGCGATATCGCAGCATCAGATAGATCATGACGGCGTTGCAGGCGACAAACCAGAACACCATCAATAGAATCAGCCAAAACTGGATAAAATCGACCTTACCGCCCAGTTCCGTCACACTGGAAAAAAAACTAGACATCTTGTCCTAGCCTCCGTTTTCTAGTTGACTCCGCTTTCCAGAGGATGACCACGAGCACCAAAAGCGTGAGCGCTGAGGCAGCAGCACCAATTCTCATGAAGCCCCAGGCCCAGGGAACGTATTTCCCCGCCAATGGATCGTATTTGAAACAGTAGATGAGCATGCGCTCCAAGGTCGACCCCACCTTGCCGTCCGACGCCTCGATCAGCGCCATACGCACGGTTTTGGGATCGAATTGTACCCCGTAGATGTATCGTGTGATCTTGCCCTTGGGCGAGGTCAGCACCAGCACGCTCGCGTGACTGTAGAGCTCATCGATCTTTTTGTAACGAAAACCCACCGCATTCATAAAGCGCTGAATGTGGCCGGCCTTTCCCGTGAGAAAGTACCAATGATCGGCCGGACGTGGATCGCGGAGCGTGGCGATGTAATTGTTCGCCTTGTCCCGCGCCAGTTCGGGCGTGTTCTCAGGGTTGAAGCTGATGTTGACGACACGGTAATCAACACCCAACTGCAACTCCAATTCATTGATCAAGTCACGCTGTCCGTCCAGGATCAGGGTACACAGGCTGGGGCAGGTGTAATACACCGGCGCGAATATGGTAGGTTTTTCGTCTTCGAGCAGCTCGGCCAACCGGACCTGTTTGCCGTTTCGATCGGTAAACTCGAGTTCCAGGTCAACCAGCTCGCCAAGATGCTCGTCTATGCCTACATCTTCAATCAGGGGCTTCGTATCCAACTGGGCAAATGCGCCCAGGGGCAACAAGCCGATTAAAATGGTCGGTAATAATCCAGTTTTTGTCATTTGCTATTTGTCCCACTTTCACAAAACCGGTGTTACCTTCCACGTTGGGGGCGTGTTTCGTAAAAGAGAAACAACCTCCAGGCACGAGGCAACATGTTAGAGGATGACATGTCCTTTTTCAAGGTAATTCTAGAGCACCTTGGGTGAATTCATCAAGCCGTAATGTTTGGTAATTCAGGCATAAAACTTCAGCATACCACTTTTTGAATCGGAATTCACAAGCCTGACTTGAGTTTTAGGTCACCCACACCCGGGTTACCGTTGCGAACCCGTTTTTTCCTGCCGGGTCGGGCGGCATTCCGCGGGCTTCCGTAACCTGCCGTATTACGCGTAGGTTGACGCCGCAACCATCTGATCCCTTGCGCGTCGGCATCGTAATCTCTAAGATGCGTTGAGACAACCTGAGCCCCGGCTCCCTGACGGCGGTATCCCTCTTGACCCGAAAAACCTTTCTCATCCTTTCCGGCCTGTGTTTCGCGGCCTATCTACCCTTCATCACCAAGGGCGTCAACTACGACGATTTCGTTTTCCTGGACTACGCCCGACTGCTCACGAAGGACCCTACCCGCTGCATCGTCGGCGATTATGTCTGGCAGGGCATGGTTTTGAAGGACCTTGTGGTCTTCGAGTCCACCCATCCGCCGTTCATCCCCTACTGGATCAAAACCGTTTCCTTTTTCTTCGGCCCCGAAAACCTGGTCGTCCTGCATCTCGCCTTTTTCCCCTTCCTCCTGCTCGCTACCCTGGCCACGGCCGACCTGATTGTCCGTTGGTGCAAGGCGAGCCCCTACCTGGCCTTGGGTTTGACGCTGGGACCCATGTTCTTACCCATTGCCACCAACCTGATGACCGATACCGCCATGTTCGCCTTCTGGTTCACCGCGATTACCTGTTGGGATCGAGCCCTGGAAAGGCGTTGGTGGTCGCCCTGGCATTTGGGAGCCGCCGCGGCAACCCTGCTCGCCTGCTTCACCGCTTATCAAGCGCTGGGTCTGGCCCTGGTGCTGCCGGTCATGGGCCTGATGCGCGCACGCGGACGAATCGCCCTGGTTTGGACCGCGGCCGCGCTGCTGCCGTTCGCCCTCTGGGTAACCGCGATCTGGCTGCGTTATGACTTCTTCCCCTATTTCGCGCCGCCCCGGGAGGAATTGAGCATCGCCACCGAGGTCCGGCGCGGCATGATGTTGGAGAACATGTGGGTCAAGCTGCGCGTTATGTTGCTTTACCTGGGGGCCGGCCCCGGCTTGTTCTTCCTCGTTGCCCTGCGCGATCGCAAGACCTGGCTGATCCTGGCCGGATGGGCCCTGGCTTTGACCGCCTTTCTCTTCGAGGGTCCCGTTTGGGGCAACAACTTGTCGGCCTGGTTCTGGTTCACCCTGGGCCTGGCGGTTATTCCCCTGAGCCTGCGAATCATGCGCCGGTTTCGCTTCAGCAACGATGCCGATCATGCCGTGGCCGCCGCCTTGCTGGTCAGCGCCGCCGGTCTGGCCGTGTTCCAAGTCGCCGTTGCCGCCTTTGCGGCGCCGCGTTACGTCTTCGTGCTGCTGGGCGCGGCTTTTCTATTCGCCCTGAAGCTCTACCGCCCGCCCGTCAACAAGAGCCTGCTTCCCCTCTACATCCCCCTCGCGCTGTCCGTCATCATGGGACTTCTGGTTACCGCTGCCGATTGGCGATACGCCGAGGCCCAAAGGGTCGAACTGCTGGACCTGCCCGATGCCGACATCCACTTCGTCGGCGAGAAAGGCGTCAAATACAGCGCGCAACGGGCGGGCCTCACCTATTTTCTGCCGGGCATGGAAGAGGACGTCTTCTACCTGCTGGTTCCTCAAGAATCGGACCGTATCCGCATACCCGATGCCTTGAACCGTCAATGGGAGGAGGTTTTCCGGGAAACCATCGATAGCCGGCTGCCGATCCGCACCATGAACCGAGCCGCCGGCGCCGGGTTCTTTCTGCATACAAGGGGCCTGATGCCGTTCGTCTTCTCCCGGGAGCGGGTTGAGGAATACGTGCTCTACCGTATCTTCCGCCAGGCTAATCCGGAATGGAAGACCGATCCCCACGCACCGCCCGAACAACCGTTCTCCGTGGGCGAAATCCTCCCCGAACGTCCGGTCGTCAGCGAGTTCCACTGTCGCTACCCCGGCTTGACGCGTCTGCGCCTGTTCATGGCGACCCATCAACGGGTCAATCAGGCAACCCTGATCGTATCCCTGCTCGAAGTCGCCGAAGACGGTTCGACGGAGACCGCCTGGACTCAATCGATATCTACCGCGACCATGACCGACAACGCCTGGTTGCAACTGGACTTCCCACCATTGGATTCACGAGGAAAAACCTACCGATTCACCCTGGAAAGCCCGAACGCAAAGCCGCTCGATGCGGTCACCATCTGGGCCGACAAAACCCTGCCGGGCTCCTTCCAAGTAGGTGACGAGACCATGCAAGGTCGCCTGGCCATGGAAGCCTGGTGCCTGCCGGGACGCTCGATCAAATAGGAAAATCGCTCCTTTCCCTAAGCCGAATCGGTACTTGCCACGTATACAGGCTTAGGGATCGATATGAGCATTTTTGATTTTGGACCTTATCGTCTGTGCTGCGAAAAAGCTTCTCTTAGCCGGAATGGTGAACCGGTGGCCTTACGTCCCATCACGGCCACCCTGCTTTGTTACCTGATTCGACAAAGGGAGCGCATCGTCACCAAGGAAGAACTGCTGGAAACCGTGTGGGAAGACGCGGCCGTCAGCGACAATGTGCTCATGCAATCGGTCAAGGAACTGCGCCGAGTCTTCGGGGACTCGCCGCGCAACCCCGCCTATATTAAGACCTTCCCAAAACGCGGCTATCGTTGGATTTTCGAACCGGTGAACGAAGTCGAATCATCGACCCCCCGGGAAGAAGCCGATTTCAAGGTCACGCCGGAGCCGAAACGGCCCTGGCGTTTGCTCACCCTGCCCGCCCTGCTGCTGATCGTCCTTTCCACCGCGTTGTTGTATTGGCTGAACAACCAAAAAGACCAAACCATGGCTGCCGGCGCGGAAGTATTGCGCGTGGTGGTGATGCCCTTCCTCAACCAAACCGGCGACGAGCAATACCAGTGGTTGGAACAGGGGCTCAGCGATATGGTCGCCGGCCAGTTGGGGCGTGGGCAACGCTTGGAAACCCTGCCGGCCATGGCGGCTCACACCGCACTCGCGGAGTTGGGTAAGCGACGTGATCAACTGTCGACGGAGGACTACAAAGCCCTGCTCAAGGAAGCCGACGCCCATGTGGTGCTGATCGGCGAGGTTCACCGCCAGGATACCAGGCTGCGCTTTGACTACCTCCTCCAAGGCCGGGACCGTTCTGAACGGGGCTCCATGTCCTTCGGAGACCTTTCCAGTTCCGTCCCCGAGTTGGTTTCCCGATTAAACCGGGAGTTACTGGGCGAGGAATTGGAAGCGGATCCGGTCTACAGCCGCTCGGAAAAGGCCAATCGCGACTACGCACGGGGCTTGGAAGCCCTGAACACGCGAGGGGCGCCGCTGGCTCGTCACTACTTCGAGGCGGCCCTGATCCACGATCCCCGATTCACCTGGGCTCGGGCACAACTGGCCCTGGCCCAGTATCAGTTGGGCGCCTGGGACCAAAGCCTGGAGAACTGGCGAACGGTAGCCGGTTCGGAGCAGGTGCGCTCCGATATAACCCTGCGCGTGTTCGCCGCCAATGGGATCGGTTCCATTACCCTGCGTCGCGGCGACATGGAATCGGCCGGGCACCATCTGGCCGAGGCACATCGCCTTTGCGATGACGTCAAGGACACCGGACTTGTGGCCGAGGTTCTGTTCAACATGGCCGACCTGCGCATGCGCCAGGGCAAAACCGAGGAATTCAATGCCTTGATGAAACGGGTGGCCGAGGTGTCCGGGAGCCTGCAAGGACTGCGCGGCCAGGCCGACAGCCTGTTCTACCTGGGCCGAAATCCGTACCGACATGAAGGCGAGACAGCCGCTCAAAGGGACCGGCTCGAACTGGCTTTGGCCTATTATCGAGAACTGGGTCACCTGCGTCGCCAGGCCTATACCCTGCTGGCCTTGGGCGCCAACAACGCCTGCGCCGGGGACAAACGCAACCACTATATCACCGAGGCCCTGGAGCTGTTTCGCGCGCTTCAAGACAAGGCGGGCACCGGCCTTGCCCTGGGCGCCCTCGGCATGACCCACATCCAGGGTTTTGTGTTCGACAAGGCCGTGGAACCCCTGGAGCAGGCCTTGGAAATTGTACGCGACCTGAAGGCGGTTACCTCCGAAGCCCGCGTGCTGCACATGCTGGGTACCGCTTACCTGGGCAAATCGGTAACAAGCGGGAAGCCGGAATTCCGGCAACCGCGAGATCTACTCCAACAATCGCTTCAATTGTTTGAACGCATCGGTCTGGACCGGGAGAAGGTAGAGCCCCATTTCGTCCTGATCCTGCTCGGCCTGGAAGAGGGAGATCACACCGCGGTCCGCTATCACCTGGATGCGGCGCGCCGTTTGATGCCCAAGGGCGGCAAGGATTACTTCGACCTGTTCGAGGCTCGCTTCAATATGGACAAGGGAGAATGGGCCCGAGCCGCGGCGCTCCTGGAAGGTTTGAAGTTCCCCGGTATGGAACACCTGGTCCTGGCTTATCGCGCCAGATCCGCTTACGAGATGGGCGAATATGCTCGGGCCGTTACCACCATTGAAGATCTGCGCCGGAATTACCCGAAGAAGTGGACCATCGACCTGCAACGCCGCGGTGAAATCTACCGGGCCGCACAAGTGGACGGCGTACGCAGAGACCTGCCCGCCGAATCCGGCCTGCTGACCGCGATGGTTCGTTAGCCGTCGTAAAGCCGGTTATGATCTACCGCAACTCAACCAAGCCGATAGGTGGAATCTCTTAATGTTCCTTCGCGTATAACTTTTCCGGTTTTCAGAAGCTCTTTAATGCGCGCGTTCCAGGTAGAGCTGCTGATGCCCGCCCTGGAAACGATATCACCCTTGCGCAGAGGCTCTCCGGCTTCTTCCAGAATATTGACGATACGGTTTTGGCTTTCTGTTGCCGGTATGCGCTTGGGTGTAACGACAGCATCCTTTTCGAACTTAAACTCCAAGCACTTTTTGCCTCTGGGTCGGCGGATTACCAGGGCAATTTTTTCCTTCTCGGCAACCTCTTGAAAATCGCGGCGTACCTCATTGATATTCTCCCCCTCATCGAGATCCCAGAACACGCGCGCATCTGCAGCGGCGCTCCTGGCGCTCTGTAAGGTTTTCCGCAACTTTGCATAACGGTCGGCGTCCATGGATTGTTTTTTGGGTTCAAGACGTAATTTGCCCATTATTCATCCTTTTCTAATTGGTTTCTTCATTCACATTAGCCCTTCAGCCGGACTCATTATAAGCGTTCTTATGTTTCCGGTACAACCATTTGGATAAAATATCCCTTAAATGCAGCAGCTTCCCTCCGGTTAGTGACCTGTAACGATTCGGCCCCCTACTATTGCACAAATCAACTCCACGGGGCCGTTTTTCTAATAGTCCTGATAGCCGAGCCGGCGTTTTGTACAGTGCATTTTTTGGGCAATGTTTCGTGTTTGGATACATTTCCTTCCATCTATCATCCAAAAGCAACAAGGAGTAGCCTTCAGTGGCTGTTCCGCATTTTCCCCTTTACTTTTTATCACTACGTAAACG
This sequence comes from Acidobacteriota bacterium, assembly GCA_030066195.1. Classification (GTDB taxonomy): domain Bacteria; phylum Acidobacteriota; class Holophagae; order Acanthopleuribacterales; family Acanthopleuribacteraceae; genus JASJCB01. The sequence goes on along the minus strand of JASJCB010000003.1, from coordinate 86,870 downwards.
ATAGAAACATCAGCGCCTTAGAAGGGATTTCAGAAAATTTCAGAAGGTTTCACTCCAATTTCAAGCATTTCAGCAGCAGTGTCCGCATGTTACGAGGTGTGACGGCAAACGAAGATTTTTCACGGGTTACCGAACTTCGATTGCCTCACTATTATCGACCAGCGAGGTATACCGATGAAAAAACTTCTCCCCCTGTTTCTTCTTATCACATCTGTCACCACTTTTGCGGGTGAGGGCGGTGATTATAAGGTCGTAGGCGAAAGTGTCAAGGCGACCGCCCAAAGTTACATGGCTGCCTATGAACAGCGCAACGTAGATAAAGTAGCGTCCTTCTACACCGACAAATCGACCTACCAGGATGCGGGCTACGCCTCCGTCCAAAAGCTCAACGGCTCGACGGGCGAGGAGGGTTCCTATTGCGAGGCCGTTCCCACGGGTAAGGCAGCAATAAAAGAGAAGTTACAAAAGTCCATGGCCGAAATCAAAGACCTTCGCTTCGAAACCAGGTCCAACTTCTTTGTCGGTCGGCTGGCTGTCTATACTCTCAATGTCACCGCGACCGTGCCCATGAAAGACCTCCCCCCCTTGACGGCCAATATAGATATGATCGTCGTCCTTGAAATCGAAAACAATAAAGTCCTCAGCCACACTTCCTTGTCTGACATGGAAAAAGCCATGCAATTGATGGCCGAACACCGGAGAACCTATTCTTCGACCAACTAGTTTTCGCTTTCTCCCCCGCGGCGAAAGGGACGGCGCCAGTCGTTTCTTTCGCCGTTTTCTTTTGGTTTCGTCGCGTCTTAAATGAAGGGAAAGACCACCATGTACAAAACGATAGCGGCAATGCCCCCGACCACCGCGTAGGGCATTTGCGTGCGCACATGCTCCAGGTGATCGCAACCGCTGGCCAGTGACGAGATGATGGTGGTATCGGAAATGGGGGAACAGTGATCGCCGAAGACGCCGCCGCCCAGGATCGCGCTGAGCACAAAAGCCGGGGGAATCCCCAGGTCCAAGCCGAGCGGAATCCCCACGGGCACCAGGATGGCGAAGGTGCCCCAGGATGTCCCCGTGGTAAAGGCGATCACGCCGGCGCTGATAAACAACAAGGGCGCAACCAGGACCGGAGCCAGGAAGGGACCGACGGCGCCGGAGACGAAGGGACCGGTTCCCAGGGCGCGACAACTGGCGCCGATGGCGAACGATAACAACATAACGGTCACCACGGGCAGCAAGCGGCTCATGCCCTGAAAACTGACCTCGGTCATGCGCGGCAGGCTGAAAACCCGATCCACGGCCAGCAGCGCAATGGCGACCAGAGTCGCGACCGCGGTGGCCAGCAGGATGGAAGTAGAGCCGGAACCTTCCCGGAAGACCCAGCCGCCGGTATAGAACATAAAGAAGATCATGCCGAAGATCAGGGTGAGCAGCGGCAGCAGCATGTAGCGGGCACGGGTGGGCGTCTCCGATTCGGTTTCGGTGACTACCGACCTGCCCTCTTCCTCGGATTTGCGCATGGGTCCGTACACCTTGGTGGAAACGGCCGTGTACCAGACGATCAGTACGGTGATCAGGGCATAGAAATTGAAAACCACGCTTTGCAATATGGTTTGTGTGGGTTTCAGGTCATAACCGCCGATTAAACCCTCCACGTAGGGACCCCAGGCATTGACGAACAGAAATAACACGCTGATGGGCGCACAGGTGGAATCCACGATGTAGGCCAGGCGGGCGCGACTCATTTTGAAACGGTCGAAAAGCTTCTGCGAGACGACACCGGCTGAGAGGACACTCAACGAGGTCTCCATAAAGATGATAACGCCGATCAGGCTCGCCAACACGCCCACTTGGCGCTTGCTTTTGGTCAGACCGGCCCCGGAAAGTTTTTTCACCAGCGCGGAAACGCCGCCGGAGACACGCATCAACTCCAACAAAGCGCCCACCAGCAGGCCGAACACCAGTACGCGCGTATTGCCCTGACCGCCGAAGACGGCGACGATGCGATTGAAGGTTTCCACAAAACCGAGCCCGGCGAGTTCCAACAGGTAAAGGGGAAAGATGAGTAAGGGCTGTTCGGCGGCGACAGAGGGCAGGGTGAGATTGGCGCCGTCGGCAACGATCAGAACTTCCGAAACCCAGATGCCTGTCAAAAGCGCGGATATGACCTCCCGCTTCCAAACGGCAAGAGCAATGGCAAGAAACGGCGGCAAAATAGAAAACCAGTCAGGCATGGGGGAACCTCTCCATAAATGAATACACCAGAAGCCTGTTCATTATTGAAGTTTGCAAGCCGCGTGTCAAATAACAAACGCCGCCCGAAGCGGCGCGGGTTTTGTTACAATGGTCACCACGTGCCGCCTTCCCGGAATTTTTTCCGCATGATTCGTGTCTGCACTACATGCCCGGAGATTCCGGGTATTACACTGCCTGGGAGGCTGCCATGAAAACCATCCACCGTATTGCGGTGTTCCTGATTCTCTCAACCGCCGGTACGTACCTATTCTCGGGCGAGCCGCCCGCCGGCAAAGCCCTGGCCACTTTCGGCAACGGTTGTTTCTGGTGTACGGAAGCCGTTTTCGATCGCCTGGAGGGGGTGGACGAAGCTGTTTCCGGTTATTCCGGCGGCGCCAAAGGCACTGCCAATTACAAGAAAGTATCCACCGGCCGCACCCGTCACGCGGAAGTCATCCAGATCACTTACGATCCCGACGTCATCACCTATGCCGAACTGTTGGAAGTATTTTGGAAGACGCACGACCCGACCACGCTGAACCGCCAGGGCGCCGATGTGGGCCCCCAGTACCGGTCGGTGGTCTTCTACCATAACGAAGAACAGCGGCAACAAGCCGAGAAGTACATGGCCGAACTGGACAAAGCGGGCATCTGGAAAAACCCCATCGTCACCGAGATCACGGCCTATTCCGCCTTCTACAAGGCCGAGGTGGAGCACCAGGAGTACTATCGCCTGAACCCCAACGCGGGTTACTGCCGCGCGGTGATCGCCCCCAAGATCTACAAGTTCGAAAAGATCTTCAAGGACAAACTGAAGAAAAAGAAGAAATACTGATGCGGTTCATGGCACGGGCGGCGGAGGACGCGTCGCCCGGGACATGATCATTGCCGGGGGTAAAGCCTGTCACACGGCGACAGGGTTTACCTTTCTTCTTGCAGTCCAAAACGGGGTTTGGAAGCGTTGCTCCATATTGTAGAAGTACGCTCGGTTTTGCAGGTATTCCCGGTGCAGGTCTTCTATCTTTCGGCAGTAGGTTCCCAAGGCGGTTTCGTCGCCATGCCGGTGGTTTTGGATTGCTTCCGCCGCTTCCAGGCCGGTCAGCAGCGCCTTGTAGATGCCTTGCGAGGAGATGGGATCGAAGGCAGAGGCGGCGTCGCCGACGGCCAGCCAGTTGCTTCTCGCGGCGCGGTCCAGCCGGAAGGAGGGCGCCGGTTTGATCATGGGGCTGTTTTCGTAAACCGGGCAACTCCGAACGGCTTTGCCGATATGTCCGGTTTGCAGTAGAAAGGCCAGCCAGTGGTTCAGGTCGCGCAGGTTGTAGCGGCGAAAAGTTTCGGGATCGCCCGCGAAGGCAACCACCAGGATATCGTCGGGCAGGCGCGCGCCGTACCACCAACCTTCCGACACCGCTTCCAGCATGGTCAGGTGGTTGAAGCCGCGATCGGACGTCGCCTTGAACCAACCGGAGGCGCAAATCAGTTGGTCGTCGAATAACCTCTGCGCGCCTTGGGATCTGGCGAAGCGGCAGGCGCCGCCGGTTGCATCGATCACGAAATCGGCCGCGACCCGGCCCGTACTCAGTTTCAGGTCGTAGCCTGCCGATGTGGCGTCAGCGCGTTCAAAGCGGGTTTCCCGAAGCAACTCGATGCCTTGTGCGCGGACGGCATCGGCCAGGAAGTTGTCAAACCGCCGACGATCCAAATGATAACCGGCGGCATGGGGGTTCGTGAGGAAGTCGTTGTAACCCGGCTCATCCGAACCCCAAATGGAAACGCTGCCCAGGCACGGCGCGTGATGTTGTTTCCGGAAGGCGCGCCACAGACCCAGCCGCTTTAACAGCAGGCCCGTGTCCGGCGGCATGCTTTCGCCCACGCGCACGCCGTCATAGCGACCTGCCTCGACGACCAGGATGTTGCCGATGCCCGGACGGCGCAGGGCCGACGCGGCGGCACACCCCGCCGGCCCGCCGCCCAGTACGACCACGTCGTACCGGGCTTGTGAGGGCGTCATGCCGGGTCATCCTGGGACTTGTTATTGGGCCAGGGTTTGACGGGCGGCTCGTCCAACTGACTTTCTACTTCCAGATAAAAGTCGTCAGGATAGTCGTGGCCGTCGTCGATTTGGGTGGCTTGGATGATGACACCGATGCGATGCCACTTAAGCACCATTTCCAGGTAGTCCTGAAAGATGCCCTCAGTGGCGGGATCATCGGTTTCGGTGCCCTTGCCGCGTACCGAGAAGCGTTGCTCGGGCAGTTGACCGTTGCGCACATCCTTGGCGGCATACACGGCCACGGGTCGTTGTGCGGGCCAACTCCAATAGAGGGTGGTGCTGTTGCGCGGGTTGGGGTCGGTTGTGTGTACCGCGCAGGAGTTGTAGTCGGCGTGCCAGGGCAAGGCCATGAATTTGGAGGTGTCGCCCGGTTCCACCTTGCCGGGGCGCAGGGGCACCCAGCCGTTACTGAGCACCGGTTGGCCCGGCTGAATGGCGGCGTAGTCGATCTTTTTGGCGTCGATGCGGAACGGGCCCACGCCGGAGCAGTTCCAATTGATTTTATACAGGCCCGGTTGACGTACGATGAAGGTCATGTCGATGCCGGGTGAGAAGCGGCCGCCCAGGCAGTTCATCAACACGGCGCGGTCCAACGCCTCACCGGGTCCCAGTTTCAAGCCGTCCTTCTTGTGGAAGTGTCCACGGTCCCACTGTTGCAAGAAAAAATACTGGGTGAGGCTGGGCGAAAGGAAGGCGCGGCCGTTATCGCCCAACGAAAGCGGCATCAGCGGTGGGCCCACGTTGCTCTCCTTGGATTTGTTGGGATTGCGAATGAAACCCAGGCCGCCCAGAATGGTTTCGCTCGGTTTGTCGTCGGGACCGATATCGCCGACGGCCTCGTGCGCCCGTAAAGCCAGGTCAGGAAGGTTGGTATTCCACATCTGTAATGAGGCCGCGCGGAAGATGGGGTAGATCTGGTGATGAAAGTCGGGCTTGTATTTATCCCTGAATTTGCCTTTGTATACATCGAGGTTCAGTTCCAGCTTGCGCAACCAGGTGTCGTAGATATCGTCCCACAGGGAGACCACGTTCAGGGTTTGCGGGGCATAGCTTGGATCGGTGCAGATGACCCAGGCGCCCTCCACTTCCACGGTTTCGCCGTTTTCCAGAACGATGACGGCATAGACGGGGCCGTCGCCGGTGTCGTCGAACCAGCCGTCGTTGTCGACGGGACCCTGTATGGGCGTGGGTTCGTCGCCGTTCAGCCAGGAGCAGCCGCGACCGTAACCGCCGACGACCAACAGCCGGCCGTGCTCGTCGGTTTGCAGTTGGCCCAGGGTGTCGATGTTGCCGGCGGGGGTATACAGGCGTTGAAAGCTGTCGTCGGGAAAGGTTTTGGGGTAGTAGATATTGGTAGCCACGGCGCCGTTCTGTTCGAAGGAGGCGACGGTTTTTACGTCGAAGCGCACCGGTTCGGCATTGCAGCCTTGAACGGCGCGGGGACCGGGATCGATAACCAGCTTCTTGATACGAGCGGCGTTGTCCAGGTTGTCGCCGGCTTGCGGGTTGCGGATGGGCGGCAGAGCGCCCTGCTCGTAACCGTCGATGAGCAGTTCATCGTCCTTGAGATTCCCGTTTTCGGTCACATAGTTGTTGGCCTTTTTATTGGCCAGGTGAACGGTCCAGATGATATCGGTGACCTTCTTGCCGTCAATTTTGGAGCCGACCTTGATTTCCTTGCCCTCGCCCGTGGGCCAGGTTTCCGGCTGCTTCGATTTGGGATACTCATAAATCTTGAATCGAGCTGCCTGGCGCTTCAGAGCCCCCAATCGATCGCGAATATCGTCGGAGTTAATGGGCTCGCCCTCAGTGCCCGGTTTGATAGGCAAGCCGCCGGTGGTCTTGCCGGGTCCTTTCAGGGGCATGCCGGCAGGGGTTTCGGGACCGATGTAGAATTCTTCGCTGTTGCCCACGCGGGAGACGCCGATGGCGGGATGAACCCGAAAAATATGCTTACTCATAAACTTAGCTCCTTGTCACATGCTGTTGGTATCGCTGCCGGGGTTCAGTCCTGGTAGAACTTGGGAATGGCGCCGTTTTGCCAACAAGACAGGATGTTCGCGCCGATGGTAGGCATCAGGGACCCGAAGTTTCCGGGAGGTTGACCGGTATTGATCATGTCCTCCAGCATGGCGAGGAATTTTTTGAAGTTGCCGATCAGTTGCTTTTGCGCCTCGTGGCCGGGAGAGCCTTTTTCGGGAACGGCAGTGCCGCTGTAGGTTTCCAGGCCGGGCACCTCCTCGGCATCTCGCAGCAGGTCCCGGCGAACCTTGAGGAACTTGCGATAGTGAGACCAGGAGGGTTCGGGGTCATCGGCCGTATTCCGGTATTTGGCCGGAATCTCCTTGTCGCCCATGGTCTGGCCCTCACCCTGATCAGTGATGGCCCATACCAGGTTGCAGGCTTGCTTCAAGCCCTCCTTGCCGTCTTTGGTTATAATCGGATGCTTGAAATCCTGGTAGAAGTTTCGGAAGACATCCAACTGGTTGCGGCCGCCCTTCAGGTGAGCGACCAGTTCCGTCATGCCGAATTCCAAAGCCTGGTAGAACTCGGCAATAGAGCCGTATTTGTTGATGTCTTCTTCCAAGCGGGGAGTGCGTTCCGTGAGCCATTCCGGGTATTCGATAAGGCACATGGTGTCGATGCGGGCCAGGTCCAGGGGGCCCAATTCGGCGGTGGCTTTGGGAAACTTCTTGAGGGGGTTGGGGGTATCGATTTTGAAATCCAGTACGGGAATCTTTTTGTATTGGAGGAACCGTTTCAGGAACCGGAATTCCTTCTTGCAATAGGCGTTGAACAAATTGGCGGCCAGTTCCATATGCAGCATTTCCTGGTAGACCACGCTACGAATCAGTTGGAAGGCTTCGGAGGCGGGGTTTCTGATGCTGTACATGGTGGTCATGTAGTACGGAATGGTCCAAAATTCCAAGCCTACGGCGTTTTCGAGGTGGGTCCTTAAATGTTTAAGATGCCAAACGGGCGGAAAACACTTTTGATCGGCCATAATCCTTCCTTTAAAATCGCGAAGATACGGTTGAGGCGAGGCCGTGTGCGGATACACTCCGGCGGAAGGCGTGAAATATTCCCCAGCGACATTTGAATTGTGATCGGTTGGAACTAATACACCTGAATAATAGTTCTTTTTCTTGAAAAAAGCAAAAACAAGTTCGATGAGAAGACCATGAGCAATCGATCAGGAGGCGCCGGTATTGCCACTCATATTGCTGATTTTTCCAAAGGAATACTCCGGTAACCCGGTCGCAAAGTTGGCTGATGCGGCTTTATTTCAGAGATGACCACTACTAAACTTTCTTCCTCGATTAACTTGAGCATGTCTTCGAAATTGCTTTTACATTCTCCAGGTTTTCCGGTAGTCTAAAGGTGACCGAACCCATGCTTGGAAACGACTCCGCGTTTCAACGGCTCGCTGTGCCGCGAGGTTTCTCCGCCTGATGGAGAGGTTCGCGTTATGGTCAGGGGTATCCAGGTTGGGACCGGGCAACCCTGGTTGGCCCGGCTGCTGCAAGGATCCAGCGGGATCCTATGGTTTGGGTAAAAAGTGTTTGAGCCCGGTCTTCCGCCCGGTCCCTTATTTCTCGACAGGTTCCTGCTTTCCGGATTCAGGGCAATCAGAAGAAGTGAGATTGTCAGGAATCTTTTGTCAGACCCGATCCGCTGCATCGGGGCAAGTCGTTCGCGTCAAAACCACCGCCGAGCCGGCCCGGCCAACCGTCCGAGAACCAATGTTTTAGGGTGTGAGGAAGGGTCTCGCCCGGGCGACTGCCTTCCCTTCACATGGAAAGGACCTTACTCGCCGGGCCGGCAATGACAAAACCATGGTGAATGGAACCCACTTAACCGGTATTGAACTACCATTTTAGGGTGAGAGGAAGGGTCTCGCCCGGGCGACTACCTTCCTTTCACATGGAAAGCATCTTACTCGCCGGGCCGGCAATGACAAAACCATGGTGAAATGAACCGGCTTGACCGGTATCGAACGATCATTTCAGGGTGAAAGGAAGGGTCTCGCCCGGTCGACTGCCTTCCTTTCACATGGAAAGCGGCGTACTTGGCCCGCCGACAATGACAAAGCCATGGTGAATTAAACCTACTTAAATATTTGATAAAAAAGATTTTAGTTTTAAAAGAAGGGTCTCGCCCGGTCGACTTGATTAGCTGGATACGCCCATGGTCACATCAGCCGGGGTATTGCCGCATGCGTTGCAAGTGGTGAAAGCAATATAATGACATGGTGCTCACCCAAGACCAGGTTTTCCTTCGATTCTCAAGCTTTGGAAACGCCGTGGTTACTCGAATCCGGCAAGCCGTTCTTTCGCGCATTATCTGCCTTTTCGCTTTTCAATTCTCGGGAAGGCTTCTTTCTTCCCAACAAAAGAGCGGCTTTCCATCGCCACCCAAACCAACCCGGAAACGGTGCTTGACCGGGAATAGTCAAAAACCCGTCCCCCCTATCTGGAAATCCGCGAGATTTCCGAAAATGGATAAAAGCTATTCGCATTCGTCGCCGCTCTATAGGGTTGGTTACCGTTGGAATGGTTCCCGCGGCATATAGCCGGTTATCTTCAAGGGCTTCAATATATTGCGCATATTTCATGCCCGTGTTTTTTGAGGGTTTCTTTTTCGAAATTGTCTTCCTAACGCCCAAAAGGGCGGCTTTCCATCGCCAACCAAACCAACCCGGTAACGGCCCTTGGCCGGGAATAATCAAAACCCCGTCCCCACCGGCCGGAAATCCGGCTTTTTTCTGAATATTGATAAAAGCTATTCGCATTCGTCGCCGCTTTGTAGGGTTGGCTACTGTTGGAATGGTTCCCGCGGCATATAGCTGGTTATCTTCAAGTGCTTCGATATAGCTTGAATACTTCATGAAACACCCAAGAAAAAAATAGGGGAGCCCCGCAACCTCATGCGAGACTCCCCGGCCCCCGATTTACGCCTTGGCCCGGGGCCTTCAAATTCCAAACGGAGTTTGTACAGAAATTGGTGGAAACAGGGCTTGCCCTGTCGTTGTCCATTCTTTCCTTTTTGATAGCAGTTGCAAGCGCTACCTTTACCACGCGGCATTAAACAGCTTCGCTGTGGGTAGATACCAGGTTCACTATGAGTAGATACCCGGTTCACTATGGGTAGATTTCGGCCTGAAAAACGCACGGGTCTTGCATTTCCTATGAAACGGTGCCATCATGACAAGACTTTCTAATTAGGTGGTAGACCATGAAAAGCTTCCTTGCTTCTCCGCTAAGTCGTCAAGAAATGTCGGCGCTAAATGGTGGAAATGACCCTCTCACTGAGGGATACATCCCCCCTCCTCCGCCCCCTCCTCCGGCTCTTTTGATGAATAACCCTATCGATGAAGAATATGACCCCCCTCCAATTCTTCAATTAGGCAATTAGGTGGTAGATCATGAAAAAATTCCGTAAACTGACATCGGCCCAAGCGGCTTTTTTGATGGGTGGAAATGACCCCCAGACCGAGGAATACATACCGCCCCCGCCCCCTCCGCCGGTATAGGTGGTGGATCATGAAAAAATTCCTTGCATTCCCGTTAAGCCGTCAAGACATGACGGCGCTAAATGGGGGCAATGATCCCCAGACGAATGAATACATTCCCCCGCCCATTCTTTTGATGAATGACCTATTGACAACGAATACGGCCCCCTCCAATTCTTCAATTAGGTGGTAGATCATGAAAAAATTCCCTACTTCCCCGTTAAGCCGTCAAGAAATGTCGGCGCTAAATGGAGGTAATGAACCCATGGATACATACGAGCCCCCGCCCGTTCCTGCCCTACCGCCTCCTCCTCTCATGTCGCCGTTGACTTCCCATGGTGGCGATTAACCATAAAGCGGCTCATGGTATTCTCTGGCTTATAATTGTCTTTCTTGTCTATGCCAAATTCCGCCCTGTGGAAAATGCTTTTGAGAAAGGAATAGAGTTAGAGCGCGCGGGTGATCATGAGGCCGCTTATCAGTTATGGGAACGGTCAGCAAGCAAAGGGGATTTAAACGGGTTTGTCGGGTTGGCACACGCCAACTTTCGAAAAGATCCAGTTGAAGCGGTAAGGCTCGCAAGGTATGCCATGTATAACGGCAAGGGATTAACAAGAGGCAGGGCTGCTTGGATCTTGTAGCGTAGGACGTCCCGATCAATCTTGTCGAACATATGGGTGCCGTCGTAGTTTACCGGCTCCACCGACAAGCGCCCTGCCATGGGGAAATTCCGGGAGGCGACGGGCCGGGGAACACGATTCCATGGTGTCGACGCGGTTTCCGGCGTAGCGGGAACAACCTTTTCAGGGGGAACTGTCGGCAGTTCCTACTCCGGCGCGGGTCAATTTCAATGCCGATCAGGCTATGACATTTAACGGGTTGCGTATACATAAACCTATGGTAAATTAAGAAGCATTCTAGCAACCCGCCTGTCCTGTCAGGTCTGTTTCCAACTATTTCTATGCGGTATCTCGCGTTTTTATCAGGCCCCTGCCACGGGTCTTCGACCGTTTTCCGGTTCAAAATAACCAAAATTCTCCGAGAGAGGGAGACAGTTATGTCTTTTCGTATTTTATTTATATCTTTGTGTTTGTTAGGTTCGGCCGCCTTCGCCCAGAGCGAAAAAGTGTTCGAGATCGGCATCGACCGCGACAATTACACGGAAACCGGCTGTGACTGGCTGCAGCACAACGGCGATATCGCTCGCGGCATCGACCTCATTTTGGTCACCAGGGTCGACCGCATCGACGGCGTGCCCACCGTTACGGGCGTCACCGTGCGGGAATGCGAGGGAACCGGCTTCGGCAACGAACGTTTCGTCAGTCCCGGAGGCTGGCCGGTTGCCACTGACGTGGGCGAGGGCACCGATGCGTTGGAGACCTTCCTACCGGTCACCTTCCTGGGTTCCACCGATCAGGTAGCCGTGGCCTGGCAGGCCTCTTCCGAACGCGATACGGATGTGGGCGAGATCGACGCGTCCAACGGCACCCTCTTGTTTTTATTACCGTATACCGTGCCTACCCTTGGTCAATGGGGCCTGCTCGCCCTGGTCGTGTTGCTGTTTGCCGCCGCCGTCCGGCAGATGCGCCGTAACCGCAAGAACCGCCGCCTGTTAGCCGGCATGTTGGCGCTGGGTTCCTTCATCCTGCTGGGCTTCGGCGCGGGCTTCATGCCTGACGGCGATGTGGGCGATTGGTCCGGCATCACCCCCCACAGCGAGGACGATGAGGACGATACTTCCGATGAAAACATCGATCTGGTCACCCTGTGGGTGGCTTTTGAAGACGACAGTCTGGTCTTCCGCATCGATGTGGCCGACCTGGAAAACGCCGATCCCACCGGTGACGATCAATCCGTGACCATCTTGGAAGATGAACCCATTACCTTCAGCCTGACGGCCAGCGACGATGACGACGATGAATTCACCTTCGACATCGTCACGGACCCCACAAACGGGATGCTGTCCGGCGACCTGCCCAATATTACCTATACCCCTGACGCCGACTTCAACGGCAGCGACAGCTTTACCTTCAGCGCCACGGACGACGAGGACGCCGTCGGCGAGGGTACGATCAATATCACGATCACGCCCGTCAACGACGCGCCCAGCTTCACCCCCGGCGCCGATGTGTCCATCGACAAGGATCTGGGTCCGCAGACCATCACCGGCTGGGCTTCCGATATTTCTCCCGGGCCGAGCGATGAAAGCGGGCAGACCGTGACCTTCGAAGTTACGGCCAACGACAACACGGCGCTGTTCAGCGTGCAGCCGGCGGTTTCGTCCTCGGGCGACCTGACCTTCACCACCGCCGCGGATGTCAGCGGCTCCGCCCAGGTCACCATCCAACTGGTCGATAACGGCGGTACGGATAACGGGGGCGAAGATACCTCCGATCCCCACACCCTGACCATATCCATCAGCGCGGTCAACGATGCTCCCAGCTTCACGGCCGGGGCGAATCAAACCGTCAACGAGGACGCGGGTCCCACCACGGTGAACGGTTGGGCGACCGATATCTCGCCCGGTCCCGCCGATGAGAGCGGTCAGGTGTTGACCTTCAACGTGACCAACAATACCAACGCGGCCCTGTTCGCGGCCGGCCCGGCGGTAGATGCAACCACGGGCGATCTGACTTTTACGCCCGCCGACGATGCCAACGGCACCGCTACCATCACGATCACGCTCAGCGACGACGGCTCGCGCGGCTCGACGGGTCAAACCTCGCCGCCGCAAAGTTTCGACATCATCGTGAACGCCGTCAATGACGCGCCCTTGTTTACCGCCGGCGCCAACGAGAGCATTCTCAAGGATACCGGCCTGCAAACCGTACCGGGTTGGGCGACCGGCATTTCTCCCGGCCCGGCCGATGAGAGCGGCCAGACGGTCAGCTTCAACGTCAGCAACGACAACAACGCCCTGTTTACCACACAACCCGCAATCTCCGCGGACGGTACCCTGACCTATACGCCCACCGCCGACATCAGCGGCACGGCCGTGGTTTCGGTCAGTCTCAGCGATGACGGCGGCACGGCCCTGGGCGGCGACGACACCTCCGATGTACAGATGTTCAACATCACCATCGGCGCGGTCAACGATCCGCCCTCGTTTACCGCCGGCGCCGACCAAACGGTGAACGAAGACGCGGGGCCGACCACGGTGAACGGTTGGGCGACCAATATCTCGCCCGGTCCCGCCGATGAAAGCGGCCAGGTGCTGACCTTCAACGTGACCGACAATACCAACGCGGCGCTGTTCTCTGCCGGCCCGGCAGTGGATGCAACCACCGGCGACCTTAGCTTTACGCCTGCCGCCGACGCCAACGGCACCGCCACCATCACCATCACGCTCAGCGACGACGGCACGCGCGGCGCGGGCGAGACCTCGCCGCCGCAGAGCTTCGACATCACCGTGAACGCGGTCAACGATGCGCCCGCCTTTACCGCCGGCGCCGATGAAACCGTGAACGAGGACGCCGGCGCGCAAACCGTCAACACCTGGGCAACCGGCATCTCCTCGGGACCGGCAAATGAATCGGGCCAGGCGGTCAGCTTTAACGTGAGCAACGACAACAACAGCCTGTTCAGCGCACAACCGGCCGTGGATTCGAGCGGCAACCTCACTTACACGCCCGCCGATGACGCCAACGGTTCTGCCGTGGTGACCATCAGCGTGAGTGATGACGGCGGCACTCCCAACGGCGGCAGCGATACCTCGGCGGACCAGACCTTCAACATCACGGTCAACGCGGTCAACGATGCGCCCTCTTTCTCCTCGATGGGGAACCAGAGCGCCAATGAGGACTCGGGCGCGCAGACCGTGAATAACTGGGCCACATCCATTTCGCCAGGCCCTGCCGATGAAAGCGGCCAGACGGTGAGCTTCGGCGTGACCAACGACAACAACGGCCTGTTCTCCGCGCAACCCGCGATTGACGGTTCCGGCACCCTGACCTACACGCCGGCGGCCATGGCCACGGGTTCGGCCACGGTCACCGTTTCAGCCTCGGATGACGGCGGCACGGCCAACGGCGGCGACGACACTGCCGACGATGTGACCTTCACCATCACCATCGACGATGTGAACGACGAGCCCACCTTTACGATCGGCGCCGATCAGAGCGTCAATGAAGATTCGGGCGCTCAGTCGGTGGGCAGTTGGATCGCCGACGGCAACACCGTCGAAGCGGGCCAGACCATCAGCTACGATGTCAGCAACGACGCCAATACGCTGTTCGCCGTGCAACCCTCGGTGGATGCGAGCGGCACCCTGACCTATACGCCGGCGGACGACGCCTTCGGGTCGGCAACCGTGACGGTGATCGCCATGGATGACGGCGGCACGGCCAACGGCGGGGACGATACCTCGGACCCGCAAACGGCAACCATCACGGTCAACGCGGTCAACGACGAACCCGGCTTCACGGCGGGTGTCGACCAGAGCGTTGCGGAGGACGTCGGTGCGCAAACCGTCAACGGTTGGGCCACGGGCATCAGCAACGGTCCCGCCAACGAGGGCGGCCAGACGCCCAGCTTCAACGTGAGCAACGACAACAACGCATTGTTCTCCGCGCAGCCCGCGATCGATGCCTCGGGTAACCTGACCTACACGCCGGAGGCCGACGCCAACGGTACGGCCACGGTAACCGTGTCCGTCAGCGATGACGGCGGCACCGGTAACGGCGGCACGGATACTTCCGCCGACCAGACCTTCAATATCACCGTCACGGCGGTCAACGACGCGCCTTCGTTCACCAGCGGTGGCAATGTCAGTTCCACCGGCACCGGCGTGCAGACCGAGTCGGCTTGGGCCACGAGTATTTCCGCGGGCCCCGCCGATGAATCCGGCCAGGTGTTGACGTTTAATGTGACCGGCAATACGGACAACAGCTTGTTCGACGTGCAGCCGGCGGTCGATGCCGCCTCCGGTGACTTGACCTATACGGTGGCCATGGGTGCAACCGGCACCTCTACCATCACACTGAACCTGAGTGATGACGGCGGCGGCGACGATACTTCCGCCGACGTGATGTTCACCATCACGGTGGCTGCCCTGAACAACGAGCCCACCTTTACCGCGGGCGCCGACGAGACCGTGAACGAGGATATCGGCGCGCAAACCGTCAACGGTTGGGCTACGGCGATTACCGATAACGACGGCAATACGCAGGTGCTGACCTTTGCGGTCACCAACGACAACAACAGCCTGTTCTCCGCACAGCCGGACGTGGATGAAACCACCGGTAACCTGACCTATACGCCGGCGGCCGACGCCTTCGGTTCGGCCACGGTCAGCGTGACGCTCTCCGATGACGGCGGCACGGCGGGCGGCGGCGACGACACCTCGCCCACGGAAAACTTTACCATCACCGTGAATCCGGTCAACGACGAGCCCTCGTTCACGCTCGGCGCCGATGAAACCGTCCTGGAGGACGCGGGTGCGCAAACCGTCAACGGTTGGGCAACTGACTTGGATGAAGGGGCGACCAACGAGTCCTCGCAAACCTTGTCTTTCAACGTGAGCAACGACAACAACGCCCTGTTCAGCGCCCAGCCCGCGATCGATGCCTCCGGTAACCTGACCTACACACCCGCGAACGACGCCAACGGCAGCGCTACGGTCACCGTGTCGATCAGCGACGACGGCGGCACGCCCAACGGCGGCGACGACACCTCCCCCGACCAGACCTTCACCATTACGGTCACGGCGGTCAACGACCTGCCCACTGTCGCGGCCGACGCCTACTCCACGTCGGGCAATACCCATCTGGTCGTGCAAGCCGCCACGCCGGCCTTCCCGCATTTCGACAGTAACCTGCAAGGTCTGTTGAACAACGACAGTGACCCGGTCGAGGGCAGTTCCATCAGCATCGTCGAGGTTCAGGGCAACGCGGTGATGGGCTTCCCGGTCTCGGAAACCACCGATCAGGGCGGCAGTGTCAGCATCAACTCGAACGGTTCCTTCACCTACACCCCGCCGGCGGGTTTCACCGGCAGCGATACCTTCACCTATAACATCCAGGACGCGGACGGCGGCAACGCGGCCGCGGCGGCAACGGTCACGCTGACCGTGGCCGACATGGTTTGGTACGTGGACAGCGACAACATGGGCACGGCGGACGGCCGGTCCGGCTCGCCGTTTACCGATTTCAGCAGCCTGCAAGGGGCCATGGACTCGGACGGTACCGGTGACATCATCTACGTGAATACAGGCACCGGCAGCTACACCGGCGGTTTCGCCATGGAAGCGAGCCAGCGTCTGGTGGGCGAGGGCGCGTCCTTCACCCTCACCGACACCAACAACGCCATGCACAACTTCACCCTGGCCGCCGGCACCGCGCCGGACATTACCAACGCGGCCGGTGATGTGATCACCATGGCCGACGGCGCCACCGTGGAAGGCGTCAACCTGCTGCCCACGGCCAGCGCGGCCATTTCGGCCAACGGCATCGACGGCGGCACGGTCGATGACGTCACCATCGATCCGGCGGCCACCAGCGACGGCGTGGACCTGCAAAACTGCCTGGGCACCTGGACCCTGACCAATATCACGGTCAATTCCACGCCGGGCTCCAGCGGCTTCGGCCTCAACCTGACCGGATCCACCGGCGGCAGCTTCACCATGACCAACTTTAGCTCGACCGATATGGCGACGGGTATTACCATCGGCGCCAATACGGGCTCGCTCGGTTTCGGCGGCACGACCACGATTACCGAATTCGACACCAACGGGGTTCTGCTCAACGGCGACAACGGCGCCATTACCTTCAACACCCTGACCCTGACCTCCGGAAACGGCGTTGCCGTTGCGGCGAGCAACAGTACGGGCGCCTTGAATGTGAACGGCGGAACGGTAACCCACAACGGCGCGTCTGCAGGACGTTTCCTGGACCTGAACCTGATGACCGGCGGCGGCGACCTGGATGCCTGGACCATCGCGAACGGCGCTGACGGCATGGAAATGACCAACAGCGACGGCACCTGGTCGTTCCCGGATATGACGCTTTCGGTCTCCATGATCCGTCGCGGGGTTACCCAACCCGCGCCCGTCTTCCTGGAAACCAACGCCACGGCCGATGTCACCCTGGGCGCCTTGAACTTGAACAATGACGCCGGTACGGCTTTCCACGCTGTCAACACCGGCACCTTGAGTTGGGGCGCGACGTCCCAGTTCAGCAACTCCAGCGGCGCGGGCGGCGGCACCGCCGTTTACATCGATACCTGTACGCTGAGAGCGCCCAGCCAGACCATCGCCATGATAACCAGTAACGGGGCCAGGGGCTTGGATGTGAACAACAGCTCGGGCACGTTGAATGTCACGGCGGCGACCCTCAACGTCAGTTCCTTCGGCATCAATCTGAACAACAATCCGAGCGCCGTCTTCAACCTGGAAGACGTGGACGTGACCGCTGCCAACAATCCGGCCTTGTTCGCCAATGCGGGCACGGTCAATATCGACATCGGTAACGACGATACGCCCACATTCATCTCCGGCAGCCGCGTTCTGGACCTGGGCAGCGTGGCGGGCACCATGAATATCGATACCTTGACCTCCACCAACAGTTTGACCGACGGGGTTCGTATCTCGGGAACCTCGGCTACGGTCAATGTCTCGGGCCTGACCGATATCAACAACGCCTCCGCCCAGGGCATC
Organism: Acidobacteriota bacterium; assembly: GCA_030066195.1. Classification (GTDB taxonomy): domain Bacteria; phylum Acidobacteriota; class Holophagae; order Acanthopleuribacterales; family Acanthopleuribacteraceae; genus JASJCB01. The sequence goes on along the minus strand of JASJCB010000003.1, from coordinate 69,422 downwards.
GATATCGGTACGGCGAGCGGCTCCTTCACCTTCGCCAACCTGGACGTGGACGGCGCATCGGACGGCGTGTTGCTGACCGGCAACACCGGCACGGTCACCATCTCCGCGGGCGATGTGGCGGGTACTTCCGGCGTCGGCGTGCATATCAACGGCGGCGCCGCCGGGGTCAATATCGGCGCGTCTATCACCAACACGGCCGGCCAGGCTCTGCGGGTGGAGAACCGCACCGGCGGCACGGGCGGGAACGCCGTGACCCTCACCGGCGCCATCTCGGACACCACGGCCCAAGGCGTGCTGGTGCAGAACAACAACAGCGGCACCCCCGAAATCAACATCAACGGTACGGTTACCGTGACCAACTCCACCAACACGGGTGTCCTGGTCAACGGTAATACGGGCGCCTCGGTGAACTTCGGTGCGGTCAATGTGAACAACAGTACCTCCAACCAGGTCGGCTTCGGCGCTTCCGCCAACGGTACCGCCTCGGGTACGATCAGTTCCACGGGCGGCACGATTCACGGCGGTACGGCCTCGGCGGTCGATATCGACAACTCGCGCCTGGGCTTGTCCTTCACCAGCCTGTCATCGATCGGCGGCGCTTCGCCCGGCATCGACCTGAATACGACCACGGGCACCTTTGCCGTAACCGGTGACGGCGGCGGCGCCAACAACGCCTCCGGCGGCACCATCCAGAGTAAAACGGGCAGCGGCGTGCTCTTGAACTCGGCCGCGGGCATCAGCCTGGGTTACATGTTGATCGACCAGAACGGCCTTGGCGCGGTGACGCCGGGAGCGGACGGCATCAGCGGAACCTCGGTCACCGGCCTTACCGTGAACCGCACGGATATTACCGGTAACGGCGATAGCGTCAACGAGGCGGGGATCGAGATTCTCAACCTGTTGGGCACCTGTAACGTCACCAACACCCTGATCAGCGGTTCGGGTGAACATAACTTCGAGATCATTATGGACGGCGCCAATGTGCTGACCATGTTGACCATCGACAATTCTACTATCAGAGACAACAAGGCGGGAACCGGCGCGGACGGCTTGCAGTTCGAAGCCCGGAACACCTCGACCGCCACCCTGGTGGTTCAAAACTCCCTGTTCACCGGCAACCTGTCGGACGGCATTCAGGTCGCGGGCATCGACAGCGGCAACGTGAATGTCACGCTCACCGGTAACACGATCCAGAACAGTAACGTGGGCGCCATCTTCTCGGTGGCAACCAACGCCGACCTTACCTTCGACATCAGCGATAACGTTTCGTTCTCAGGAATATCCCCGGCCGGCGGTAACGCCGCCATCCACATCGGCTCCACCACTACATCTACCAATGCGGCAAGTATTTCGGGCACCATCGACAACAACCCGATCAATAACTGCGGCAGCGGCGTGCGCCTGGACTTGCGCGGCGATGTGGTTTCCACGGTCAGCGTCACCGACCATGTGATGACCAATATCAACCGCTTCGGTGTCGATGTTCTGACCGGTGACCTGGCCGGCGATGCGGTTGACCTGAACCTGACCGTGACCGGCAACAGCGCAACCACGGGCAGGGATTCGTTCTACTTCGAAACCCTCGAATCGACGACCATCTGCCTGAATGTGCGCAACAATACGGGTACCCCCGTCGGCGGCGATGACGCCTTCGTCATCTTCGACAACACCGCCGGGATCACCCTGGAGCAAAACAACGATTGCGGGGGCGGCGTCTGCGCCAATGCCGCCGCTCAAATCGCGGCCACCAACACGGGGGCGCCGGTCACTGCCGACCCGGTCACCCTGGTTGCGGCGGGCACCTGCTCCACACCTCCTTAATCGGTTCGGTGAGGGAGGCGCGCCTCCCTCTACCCCGCTCATGACCTCGGGTCTTTTTCTCCTTGGAGAAACCTTGTGGCGACGTAAACTGAAAATATGGGTTCTGAGCCAGAAAAACCTCCTGGTTGGTTGACCTTGGTGTGCTTTCAGGTTATGCTCATGTAGTGAAAATTCCAATATAGTCCACGACCTTCAATTCAAATCTTCAATAAGCCGGACAACTATCCGATGGTGATCTTTCGGTAAATCACAATTGTGCATCAGGAGGCATCTATGTCAGAACCATTTTTGGCCGAAGTCCGAATAGTCGGTTTCAATTTCGCGCCGCGCGGTTGGGCATTCTGCGACGGGCAGATACTACCCATCAACCAAAACCAGTCCTTGTATTCGCTGCTGGGCACCACCTACGGCGGTGACGGCCGCACCAGTTTTGCTTTGCCGGACCTTCGCGGTCGCGCGCCCATGCACGTGGGCCGGAGTAACGGCGGCGCCTTTCACACGCTCGGCCAGAAAAGCGGTGAAGAAACACATACGCTGAGCGCCGCGGAAATGCCCAACCACGATCATGTGCTCAAGGCGGCTTCCCAGGATGCAAATACCGATGAGTTCGGCGGTAATTACCTGTCCAGATCCCTGGGAGAGTACTGGCGCGATCCGACGAATCTACACAGCATGGCAAGCGGCACGGTAACCAACGTGGGCGGCGGTCAAGCACATAACAATATGCAACCCGTCCTTGCGATTAATTTTTGCATCGCCCTGCGCGGTCTTTTTCCGTCGCGTAACTGAGGAGGTATCTAGATGTCAGAACCATTTGTCGGCGAAGTCAGGATGTTCGCGGGGAATTTCGCCCCGCGCGGTTGGGCCTTCTGTGACGGTCAATTATTGGCCGTTTCCCAGAACGATGCGCTTTTCAGTCTACTGGGCACCATCTACGGCGGCGACGGCCGCACCACTTTCGGCCTGCCCGATTTGCGCGGTCGCGTACCCATTCACGCGGGCTCGGGTCCGGGTTTATCCCCGCGTCGCCTAGGCGCTAAATTCGGTTCGGAGAAGGAAACCCTGACCGTCAATCAACTGCCCTCACACACGCATACCATGCAGGCATCGGGCGACCAGGCAACAACCCCCAACCCTCAAGGAAACGTGGTTGCCGAATCGTTGACCGAGCGCATGTTTACGAGTTCGAATACCGGATTCGGCGGAACCGACGGCACTTTCAATACCGCTTCCATTACCTCGGTAGGGGGCAGCCGCTCGCATACCAACCTGATGCCGTTTCTTTGCATCAACTTCATCATCGCCCTGTTCGGCATTTACCCCTCACGTCAATAAAGGAGAAACGATATGTCTGAACCATTTGTCGCTGAGATTCGAATTTTTGCCGGTAATTTTGCTCCGAGAGGCTGGGCCTTCTGCAACGGGCAGTTATTGCCGATTTCCCAGAATACCGCTTTATTCTCCTTGATCGGAACAACCTACGGGGGAGACGGCCGCTCTACCACCGCGCTGCCCAACCTTCAGGGGCGCCTTCCCATGCACCCCGGCCGCGGTCCGGGCCTTACCTCCAGACGACTGGGCCAACGGGGCGGAGTGGAAATGGTGACACTCGCCGAGTCGCAGATGCCCAACCACACCCACACGCTGATGGGTAATCCTCGACGCGGCAGTTCCGGTGCGGCGATCAATCAATTTTTTGCGGAAGCTCGCAATGACAATTCCTATCACACGGCTGCCGGAGCATCCCTGGTCGACCCCGCCACGCAATCGCTGCCTTCCACGGGTGGCAGTCAGCCGCACAATAACCTGCAACCCTTCCTGGTGATGAACTTCATCATCGCCCTAGTCGGCTTGTACCCGTCACGCGGTTGACAGCGAACCAAGACAGTCAAGAGCCTTCGCTTCCGTTCCGAAGCGAAGGCTTTTTTGTTTTCCGACAAACCATTTTGCCGTGCTAGAATGACTGAACTTAAAGCCTGGGAGCCCGTTACCCTCGATGGACACCATACCGACAGTCCTTGAGTCAAGCGAGACCTCAAACCCCTGTATAAGGGGAGGATGTTCATGACCCCCGTCCAGGGCAAAATCAGTTCCCATCACATCGGCGGCAGAGGCGGCACCGGGTCTCATGCAGCGCCGCCGTTGTTCAGCGGCGACCTGCACCATGTCTACTACGAGGCCGATGCAAGTTGTGTGGAGCAGATCGTTGCGGCCAACCGGGGTACGGAACAACTCACCGTGCTGCCCCTGTGCATCGGCCGGGAAAACGGCCGTGCAACCTTCAACATAGACTACGATCCATGCATGAGCTCGCTGCTGGAGCTGAACCCGCGCTACGGCGACTACACCTTATTTATGGTAGATCCCCTGAAAGGCCCGCTGGATTACCGGTTTGCCGACACGGGCCGCGCCATGGAGCGGCGCGAGGTCGAGGTGGTCAGCCTGGACAGTTTATATGCCGCCGGCAACCCGCCCGCCCCGCCGCCGGACTTCCTGTCCATGGATACACAAGGCAGTGAATACGAGATATTGGAAGGCGCCGCGCAAACCCTGGAGCGGTCGGTATTGGCGTTGCGCCTGGAAGTGGCCTTTCAGCCCATCTACAAGGGCCAGAAACTGTTCGGCGACCTTTGCGCCCTGCTCACCGAACGGGGCTTTCAGTTTATGAAGATGCTGGACGTCTACCGGATGTTTCCGGCCAGGGAGCCGATTGGTTTGAGGGCGGGCAGTGTCGATGCCTTCGGCGAGGCGCTGTTCTTCAGGACACCGGAGGCCTTGCGGCGTACGGATGATGCGGCCTGCCGCTATCTGCGCCTGCTGAAGACGGCGTTTATCGCGCTTTGTCAGGGCCAGTTGGAATACGCGCTGGGCTGCTTGCGTGATCTGGGACCGCAATCGGAGGAGCCGGCACAAGCACTGGCCGGATGCGCCTATCCCGCCTTTCTCCGGGGCCTGGCCGAGAGAGCCGAGTCTCATCCCCGTGACTTTCCCCCGCTGTTCTCCGACTGCTATAGCTTCGCGCAGAGTCGCGCCCGGTTCGACGGCGCCGCCGATACGTCGGCAATGGATGCCCATATCGCCGGGATCGTGACCAACCTGCGCGAAGACGTGGCCCGGCGCGGCGGCCGACGGTTGTGCGTCCTGCCCTTCGGTCATTACGCCCGGCAACTGGCGGATCTCCCCGACGAGCCGGGCCTTGCGCCGCCGGCATTCTTCGACAACGGCTTCCAAAAACACCGCGATGCGGGTTTGGCGGTGCAGAATCCCGCCGAGCTCGGCGCCGATGACTACGTCGTGATTCTGTCCGAAACCTACGGTCCCGAGATCGCCGAACAGGTCAGCCGAATTCGCGGTGACCGGCCCGAGCGCACCCTGACCTACAAGGAACTGATCGAGGGTCGTCGGGCCTTCGATCGCCCCGGCGGCGAAACACCGGTCGAGCAATGGCTGCGGGAGCATGGTTTCGACGTGTTGGCCCGACGGGTAAGGGAACTGCGCATCGCACAGACCCATCAGCGCCGTGCCGGCCAAGATTCCGGGGAGCGCTGAATGGACGGCACCCCACTGACCCTTGACCTCAGCGGCTACGCCCACATCAGCGATCTGGCCGTCGACACGGAGGGGAACATCTTCCTGGCCGACGAGTTCAACCATCGCATCGGTAAATTCGGACCTCAGGGCAACAAGATCGCCGAGTTCGGTAAACCAGGTTCGGAAGCAGGCTGCTTCCACTATCCAACCGGATTGGCGTTGCACGAGGGTCAGTTGTTCGTGACCGATTCATGGAACCACCGCGTTCAGGTCTTCGATACCGAGGGTCGTTTGCAATTCACCATCGGGGGTCCCGGCAGCGAGGAAGGCCGGTTCATAACGCCCCTGGATGCGGTTGTCGGCCCGGACGGTCTGCTGTGGGTGGTCGACTCCGACAACCACCGGGTGCAGTGCTTTGAACCGGCCGGCGGCGAGCTTGTCAGGATCTACCTGGGCGGCAGCCTGAATAATGACGAAGTGATCGTCAACGACCCGGAGCGGAAGTGTGTCACCGGCCTACCGTTTTATTACCCCCGGCAAATCTTCCGAAGCGGCGACACGGTCTTTGTTCGCGACATGGACAAGATCGTCCGTATCAGTCCCCGACTGATTGACGATTTTCGCTTGAAAATTGCGAAGGCCGATCACACCATCATTGTCGCATCGGACCACATGGCCGTGCTCTTCGACCGGCAAGCCGGGGAAGCGACCCTGCTCAACTTCGGCAATTTTCAAACAGCGCCCCTCTTCAGCATCGAACCCAACACGACAGTTTTCGGCCGGGCGGGCCGGCTCTGGCTTTTCGGCGTCGAGCAGGCAACGGTACCCATGCTCCGCCCGGAAGCCTTCTTAAACGAAACGGTTGCGGACGCCGTTCTAAGAATCACTCCGATGGACCCTGAAACCCGCCGACGGCATTTGGAAGCCGCGGGCGCCTTGTCCCAACTCTCTGCCGACCGGCCCGAAACCTTGACCGAACAACTATTCAGCCGGCTGCCGGACTTCTTCCCATTGGCCGATGCCCTGTTGAACCCGAGGGTGCGCTTCCGCACCGAAAGCTGCAAACCTCTTTATCTTTATTGCTTACTGGCCAACCGATTACCTCCCGAACTGGTGAATGCGGAAGGCAGGCGCACCCTGGACTCGATGGAGCGCTATTTAGAAAGTCCGGCGCAGACCAATAACCGGCTCATCGATTGTTTGCCCTCCCTGTTGCACGGCTGTTCGACCGAACAGCGGCTGACCTTCTGTGATCAGGTCGCGGCCCGCATCCGATATGCCTTTGCCGAACTCTATGATTACCGGCAACGGCTCCAGGCCGACGCGCTCAGCTTGCTTCAGGAAGCCCATGACGAGGTTGACGGCCCCGCCGTTCGCCGCCTGGACGGTTGCCTGTTCCATGTTGACCGCATGGCGCTGCACCTGTTCCGGATCTTCCGGCGTTTCTTCCACTGCCTGGGTCATTTGGGAATTGAAGGGGCTATGACCGCGCAAAGCCCGGCCGGCTTTTTTTGCGCCGCCTATGTCAATAATTTCTGTTTCTTCGAACCCCATCTGCTCAATTGCCTTCATCGCATGGACCCGGCCCGTTTTCCCTTTCCGAAAGATCCCGCGGAAGCATTGACCCGGTTCGGCCCCGCTTGGGAAGGAGCCGCCCGAGCCGCCGCGAAACTGTTGACCGCGGGGAATAGGATCGAGCGTAAGAAACTCAAGGCGCGCCAACTGGCTTGGCACCTTTGTGCGCCGTGGGAGCCGACCTACCGCCGCGAGGGTCGCCTCTACAAGATCGCCGGAACGCCGCTCCAGGTCTCGGGCCGGTTCCTCTATTTCCTGAAGGAAGGTCAGAGCGGTAATTGGACCTCACTTTTCGAGGAGATACCGACGGGTCCCCTGTGGCATCCCCAGAGCGTTTATCTGAACTCGCCCATGATGCGTGCCCGCTTTCCCGACTGGGAGCATGTGAACCGCTTGGAGGCACTGCAACTAACCCAAAAAGAGGACGAACCGGCCGGTTTCCATCCCAACTATGTTGCGGTGGTGGTGCAGCGCGCCTACAACCTGGTTTTAAACGACGGCGACGTGGAAGAGGCCCTGAATCTGTTGGAGAAGATCAAGGGTCACCCCGAGTATGACAACACCCGCGCCAAAATCTTCGCCAACCGGGGCGAATTGGATAAGGCGGCTGCCGCGTGCCGGAACGCGAACCTCGACTTTTGGCCGCTGACGTTGACAAGGGGCATCATTCATCTTTATCGCTGCGAATGGCAGGCCGGCATCGACCTTTTCGAACATCCTCCCGGAGACTTTCCCGAACATCTTGCCGCCCTTTACCTTGCCATTTCCCATCGTACGGCGCGGCATTTCGATGTCGCCGAAGAGTTGTTTAAAAAACTGGAGCCCGGCGAGTTGCCCATGACCGATTACCACCTGGGTATCCTCTACCGCGTCATGGGCAGGGATCAAGAAGCGCTGGACGCCTTCAAGCGACAAGAAAAAACCTGGTCTTTCGAGGCCAATCAAATGGAACTGGCGCTGACCCTGAGGAAGCCGGCCCGGCAGGACGCCTATGAAGCAGCCCGGACCGCCTTGCCCAAGCAGGCGTCATTGCGATGGAACGGTAAACGTTTCAGCCCCGAGCATCCGTCCTTCACCGAGGTCGTCGATCACTACCTGCGCGTGGAGCGGAACCCCCTGCCCAAGGCAGGCCGCATCGGCCCGGAACATATAGCGCATTTTTGGGTGGCGCAATCTCAAAATCTGACCCCCATGTTCTTCGTGTTCCACGACCATCTCTTCCATGTCTATCAACCCCTTCCTCCTCTCAATCCCGGTACTGAGGAAGGGGGTGATATTGCGCCATAAAAGGCTGTACCTGGAATCGGAAACATGGAAGAATCGGCAAAGCCGATCGATTCTCGTGCCGCCGGTTCGGCCGGCATTTGTGGAGCATGTCAAACTATGAGCGATTCTCCTGCCAACCATTCCGGCCCCCCCGTTGCGGAAAACGAAGCGGTAGACGGCGACATCGTGTTCAGCGGCCGCAGCCTGCCGCGCAACGATAGCGAAATCGACGCTTTCAATGCTCTGGAATTGAAAGAAATGCAGGCTCGAGATTTTGTCCCCCGCGAGGTTCACATCCAGGTATCCAGGCGCTGCAACCTGCAGTGTGTCATGTGCAGTTGGCAGACCTGGAAGAGCAACACGGGCCTGATGGAAACGGCCCTGTTCGAACACATACTCGCTGATGCAAAGCGGGCCGGGGTTCGCAAGGTGGTTTTCGGCAATGCACAGGGCGAGCCTTTTTTGCATCCCAAGATCAACGACATGCTGGAGCGTTCGGTTGCCGAGGGCTTTTGGACCATGGTTTCCACCAACGGTACGCCGCTTACCACGAAGCGCATCCAACGTTTGGCGCGCGGCGGTATCCACAATATACAGTTTTCCTTTGCCGGCTATAACAAAACCGTCTACGAACAGGTCTACGCCGGAGCTAAATGGGAACAGGTTACCCGAAATCTGCAAGAACTGGCCGCGGAATTGAATCGTGCCGAAGCCGACACCACCCTGGTCATCAACGGTTGTTACGCGGTTGAACTGGAAGGCGTTGTGGATCCCAACACCTTTATCGCCAGGACCCGTGCTTACCTGAGTTCGATCGGTGTGGGCGGCGCCGGCCGGCAGATCGTCATACAGTTACCCCACAACTTCGGCGGTAATATCGAAACAGGCGCGGTGGGGTCGACGCGGGTCACCTCCAATTTCAAGGTGCCTACCGGGAGGCCGGGTCTTTGCCGCGTGCTGAAGAACGGGCCCGGCATCTATGCGGACGGCCGCGTCACCGCCTGTGGTTGTCTTGACCCCAACGGCGACCTGCTGATCGGCGATATCAATCGGGCCGGTATCGCGGACATCCGCAAGCAGGCGCCCTTTCAGAATATCCTCGAGACCTTCATTTCCGGCAACGTGGAAGACCTACCCCTTTGTGCGGGCTGCGATATCCCCTATTACGAACGGCCGGATGCATCTCCCAGGATCTGGCAACGCATTGTCGATGAATATCCCGACCCCGCCCCGCCGGGTTCATTCTCCACGGCTGAATTAGACGAGCGTTACCAGCAGACGCTGGAGGATATCCTGCACCGCGCGGCCGGTAAACAGGGGTTAACCGGCGACGAGAAAACGGCATTCGTGCACAAACTGGTCGGAGAGGTGACACATCTGTGTCACCTGCGGGCCGAAGCGGCGCATGCGGTGAGCCACCGTCTTTTCACCGATTTTCGCGAGGAAGATGTCATTGACAAGGCGTTCGGCCGCCCCGTAAGAAAGATCGGCCTGGCCCCGGCAACCAAAATCGTATTGGAGAATCTGAACTGGTTCCAGGAACGCTTTGACGAGGTTCTGGTGGGGGACAACTTCAAAGCCGGGCAAACCCATCACGGCCAAACCGTGCTGACCATCGACAGCTTGATGGAAAAGGCGGACGACCTGGACGCTTTTCTGCTGACCACCAATACGCCGGATATCGAACCCATCTTCCTGAACATCCTGCCGCCTGAGAAAACCATTCTCATCTCCCAAGTGAGCGCCCGTATTTCTTCCTTGCAATTTCAACGGAGCGGGCTGGCCCGGGCCAAGCGCATCCTAAGTGAGATCGAGGCCGCGAACAACCCCGTTGTGGTATTGGGCGCCAAGTTGCTGGCCACCGCCGAGCCCACCTTTCTGGCCCTGGAAAACGCCGGTTACGACGTATTCGTGATCTCTCTATTCGACAAAATGGAAAACGTGGATCGCAGCGGCCACGACGAACAATGCGCCGTGTTTCGCAATGCCTTGGTCTCGCCCTACGAGCAGCTCTACATCCTCACCCATCTGCAAAAGGGGCTGTTCTTCATCTACTACGATTTCTTCTACAACGCCGGCTGGGATGCCCGCAAGTGCCTCATCACCTACGGTAACGCCGCCGCCATGACGGCGCTGGCCGCTCGGCCGGTGATCATGGGCATGTACGACATCATCAAGCCCATCTGCCTGAATATGGACCGAAGCGCCGAGGCTTTTGCGCTTTACAAGGTGTTGTTCGACGTGACCGATGCCGTGGCGCTGACCAGCAAGTCCGACCATATTGCCGAGTACCTGCGCAACACCCTGATCAAGCATAAGCCCGTGATCAGTTTCTACCGCTACAGTCTGCCGCCCGAGGCGCCGCTCAGACGCTTGTCCGAGGACGACGGCGAGCGTCACCTGGTCGGTGTCACTTCTTTCCTGGGCGAGGTCTACGAACCCAACCGCATTGAAACCCGCGATTCCATCCGTTCCATCCTGAGGCAGAAGATTCATTTCCACTACTATTCCGATCATCCCAATGTGCGGGCCTTCCGGGAGTCGTTACCGGCAGGGGAACAGGCTTATTTTCACATCGAAAAGGCCATTTGGGACCAGCGCGCATTGGTGCACCACATGAGCCGCTACGACGGCGGTTGGCTGGTGGGCGACGAGGCAACCATCTTCGCCCGGCTGATCAGCCAGGTGGAAGACCGCACCATCCGGGAACTCTACACCTTGTTTGTACCCAACGGGGTGTCCACTTCCTCCATGACTTACGGCGCCGCGGGCCTGCCCGTGTTCATCAGCCGCCAGATCAAGGTGATGGACGAGGTCTATCCCAAGGGCTGCTGCATCCCCCTGGACATAGGCGAGGTCGACAACCTGGCCGCCATTTTCGACCGCCTGGACTGGAAGACCATCCACGAAACCATGCGCCGCGAGCGGTCCCGCTTCAACGCCTTCGACCAGATCCCGCGCTTTGCCGCGTTTTTGGATCAGCTTTCCCGAAAGACCGGGAATTCATGAGCGGACACGGGCAGACCTTCCTCGAATAAGGAGACCCCTTGATGAACCCCAACCTGGAAAATCCCGTGGATTTCGACCAACTGGAGGACCGGAAGCGTTTTTTCATCTTCGGAAACGACGACATCAGAGACAAGCTGCACCCCATGCTTTGCGCGCGTTTTCCTACCCGTTTCTATGGTTTCCTGACCGAAAAGCGCGTTGATGAACGGCATGCGGACAGCGCTTACAGCTTTCGCTATTGGGAAGAGGCGTTGCCCTTGTTGGGTCCCGGCGACTATGTCTTCATCACCCGGGTTATTGACGAGGTGATGGAAGGCCTGGTAGATAGAGGCGTGCGCATCGGGTTGCCTTTCAATATCAGGACCATCTACGCCACCTACGAAACCCCTACCTTCCTGCACTTTTGCAAGACCTGGTTGAACGGTAGGGGCATTGCCCTGGATATCGGGGGGAACACCGGCCTGACCGGTGCGATGCTGGCGGGTTTTTGCGAGCATGTCCATATCTTCGAGGCCAACCCGGAAATGGAACGGGCCATCCACGGAACAGTGTGCGGCCTCAACAACATCTCTGTCATCATGAAAGCGGTTTCTCGAACCTCGGGAACGGCCGTCATCTATCCGGTCGGCACCAACAACACCAGTATGGTCGCCAGGGACAAGGTCGATCCGGTCCGGGTGCCGTGTACCTCCATCGATGATTTCTGTAGGGAAGAAAAGGTCGTACCGGCGGTCATCAAAATCGACGTGGAAGGGGTGGACGGCGAGGTCATTCTGGGCGCCGAAAGAACGATTGCCGCACACCGTCCTCTCCTATTCCTGGAACACCCGCTCGCAAACGCCCAGGTCTACAACACCGACCTTGAGTTAGCAGAGGAAGCGCTTGCCCTATTGCGGCAAACGCACCGCTTATTGGCCTACCCGACCATGGACCAACTCCTCCCCGCTGAGGCCATGGGCATGCCGCTGGAGCGTTTCCTGGGAGAACACACCTACTATCCGGTCAATGTTGCGGCCATTCCCAAAGAGTGAGCAGGCGAGCACTCCAAGGAATGATCAAATACCGGGTCACGATTTCTATTGGAACCGAACCTCGACCAAGTCGATTAGGAATTTGTCTCGCCGACGTTATTGAGCTAGAATATCCGGTTTGAGTCCCCATCCGTGTTCGACTTACGGGGAAATCATCGATTATGTAGGAAGTGAGGATAGCAATGGCGGGCCATAGTAAATGGGCGAATATTCAGCACCGCAAGGGGCGCGAGGATGCCAAGCGGGCGAAGTTGTTTACCAAACTGGGTCGCGAAATTACGGTTTCCGCCCGAATGGGAGGCCCCGACCCGGACGCCAATCCCCGATTGCGCGCGGCCATCCAGGAAGCCCGCAAGAACAGTATGCCCAACGACAACGTAAAACGGGCGATCGATAAAGGCGCGGGCGGCGGCGATACCGGCGCCATGGAAGAATTGACCTATGAGGGTTACGGCGCCGGCGGCGTGGCCTTTCTTGTCGAAGCCATGACCGACAATAAAAACCGTACGGTTCCCGAACTGCGGCACATCTTTTCCAAATGCGGCGGCAACCTGGGTGAATCCGGTTCCGTGGCTTGGCAGTTCCAACGCACGGGTTATATTTCGGTTCCCAAGGGTGATAAAACCGAGGACGATATGACCGACATCATCCTGGAGGCCGGTGCTGAGGACCTAGAGGACGCGGGCGATTTCTGGGGCGTTACCACCGCCTCGGACGAACTGCATACGGTTGCCAAAGCCCTGGAAGAACAAGGCCTGGAATACGAGTCCGCCAAACTGGTCATGATTCCCACCACGGAAATCACCATCAGCGGCGATACCCTGACCAAGGTCATGCGCCTGATGGAAATGCTGGACGACCAGGACGACGTGCAAAACGTCTTCAACAACGCCGACTTCGACGAGGCCGAACTGGCGTCGTGATTATTCTCGGCGTGGACCCGGGCTCACAAATCACGGGTTACGGGATCCTGAAAGTGGAGGGGAACCGCATACGGCTGTTGGATGCGGGCCCCGTCCGTCTCAAAAAGATCGGCGAAATCCCGGCGCGGCTGCATGCCCTTTATGAAGCCCTCAAGGAACGCATCGAGGCCTTCAAGCCCGACGTATTGGCGGTTGAAAAGGTATTTCACGGGCCCAACTTCAACTCCACCATTCGGCTGGGTTATGTGCGCGGCGTCATCCTCTCCCTGGCCGGACGTTACGAATTGGATGTGCACGAATACTCGCCCGGCGAGGTCAAGAAGTCGGTGACCGGTTACGGCAAAGCTGAGAAAAGCCAGGTCCAGGAAATGGTGCGCATCCTGCTCAGCCTGCAACAGGTCCCCAAACCGCACGATGTTGCCGACGCCCTGGCTATTGCCATTTGCCACGCCCACCATGCGCCCATGCTGGCCCGACAAAGGTTTCACGGGGGCGTTTGATGCCGGAGGAAACGGTCGGAGTAGAAAAGTTGCTCAACAACGGGCACGGCATGGCTCGCCTTGCTTCCGGCGAACTGGTCTTCGTGCCCGGCGCGTTGCCGGGTGAGCAATGGCGGGTTTCCAACCTGCAACGGCGTAAGGGCGCCCTGATCGCCGGCAAGGCCCGGCGCCTGCTGGACGGACCCTCGCGTGCAACGCCGCCGTGTCCGCATGCGGGCAGTTGCGGCGGTTGCGGCCTGCTGCACGCTCGTCGCGACCGGGAACTCAAGCTGAAGGTCACCTTCCTGGCCGATAACCTGCGTCGCGTGGGCGGGTTGAAGGACGTGGAAATCGAACCGATTGACTTTCCCATGGAAGGCTCCCGCGCCCGCGGTAAATTCCACGTCAACGAGGCGGGTGGACTCGGCTTCAAGGGCCGCGCTGAATGGGAGGTCACGGAAGTGCCGGAATGTTTGGTCATCCCAGGCTCCGTACGCGATCTGCTGCCGCGTCTGAAGGAACTGAGCGGCGTGATGGCGTTCAGCGGCCATATCTTCTTTGCCGCCGATGCCGCGGGTGAGCACCCGGTGTTCACCTTCCGAGGTAAGTTTCGCGGAAAAACCGATCCGGTCTGTAACGACCTGAAAGGCGTATGCCTGGAGATCGGCGGCAAGGGCGCCAAAACCATCGGCAATCCAACCGTAACGCACCAGTGGCACGATGTGCGCGTGAACCTGCCCGCTACCAGCTTTTTTCAAAGCAACCCGGCAAGCTGGCCGATTTTCTGGGATTGGGTCGGCCGTTTTCTCAACCGGTACAAGCCCAAGCGCATTTGGGACGTCCACGCGGGCGCCGGGTTCCTATCATCCTGTCTTGACGGCTTCCAAATCCTGGCCACCGAACCCGAACCCACCGCTTACGCCCAACTGGAGCGTGGTCTACGCCTGGCCGGGCTGAACGCCGTCACCTGGTGCGGCACGGCGGAAGACGCCTTGAAAAAGAAACGCTTGAATGTGAGCCGCTGCGACGCTGCCGTTCTGGACCCGCCGCGCGAGGGCCTGTCCAAGCCGTTACGCGCCCACCTGAGAGCCGCCGGTCCGAAAGCTCTGCTCTATTTCTCCTGTGACACGGCCTCCTTCAGCCGCGACCTGGCCGCTTTAAAAAGCGTCTACAGCCTTGCTTCACCGGTCCTGGCCATGAATGTCAACCCGGGGACCTTGCGCCTGGAAACATCGGTGATACTGGAAAGAAGGCAGTAGGACTACCTGGAAGGTTTTCTCCCGGCGTAGGAGGATGATCTCTCGCTCAGTTTCACCTTACCCGGCGATCAGGATGTGGCCGCCCGCTGCCGTTACCTCAAGCCCGGTTGGTAGGGGAGGGGAGACCATATTTCCCGGCCTGTAGCCGTGTTCAAACGGGCAATTTCCCTACGGCGCAGCATGGCCGGCATTGTTCAGTCGAAATTCGGCTTTTCTTGATTCCCCGGTTCTCATCAGCGATTCAATCGGCCGACCGACCTGACGAATGTTGAATTTTGCGGGAATGGGATGCCGCTCCCTTCCTGTTGTACTATTAGTGGTTTATGCCGCTTCCACCCCGTGTTTCGTGAGGAGAATTGCTGCTTGCAGGGTGGACACGGCGGGTAAAAAGTGCTTTACTTTGTATAGGCCGGACTGGTTTTTCCAAGATCCGGTATCCCGGTATCTTTCAGGAGCCTGTTATGGAACTCAACGATGAAATGAAAGGATTACTGAAAGACCTGGGAATGGCGCTTCATCAAGCGCTAACCAAAGATACCCAGATCAAATCGATTACCGATCGCATCAAGGGCAGCGGTTACGATATCTACCTGATCATGGAAGCCAATATTGCGCTGGACCGCCGCGACAACGACACCGACGGCCGTCTCTTTCTACGCAGGCCCGAGGAGCAGGCCGAGATCGACGATCTCAGCTTCAATGATTACGATGAAGAGTTTCTCTCCAGTTTGAAGATACAGGTCGATGGCAACCCCTAAGAAAAATCTTTACGGCCTGTCCCTGGAAGAATTACAGGAAGTCTTGATCGCCGAGGGTGAGAAGCCCTTTCGAGCCAAGCAAATCTATGCCTGGTTGTATGCGCACAAGGTTACCGAAATCCAGGCCATGACCAATCTTTCCAAGGATCTACGAGCCAGATTGGAAGCCGGTTATGTTATTGAACCGCCCAGGGTTGCGGCCCGGCATGTGTCCAGCGACGGCTCCGTGAAGTATGTCTTTGACGCCGGCGAGGGGCGTCAGGTGGAAGCGGTCTACATGCCCATGGAAAAGGGGATCACCCTGTGCCTTTCCTCCCAGGTGG
This sequence comes from Acidobacteriota bacterium, assembly GCA_030066195.1. Classification (GTDB taxonomy): domain Bacteria; phylum Acidobacteriota; class Holophagae; order Acanthopleuribacterales; family Acanthopleuribacteraceae; genus JASJCB01. Next base: position 53,447 of record JASJCB010000003.1, on the reverse strand, counting down.
GGTGCGCCCAGGATTGCAGCTTTTGCATGACCGCGCAAATGGGTTTCATCCGCAACCTGAGCCCGGGTGAAATCGTCGGCCAGGCCGCCGTAATAACTCAAGAGAAAGCGGTGGACGGCCCCTTCAACCTGGTGATGATGGGCATGGGCGAACCCCTGCTGAACCTGCAAAACCTGATCAAGGCGCTGGATATCTTCACCCATAAGCTGGGTTTCGACCTATCGCCCAAGCGTATTACCGTGTCTACCTCGGGTCATGTGCGCAACCTGGAAAAATTGGGGGAGTACCCCAAGTTGCCGCGGATTGCCGTCTCACTGAATGCCACCACCGATGAGGTGCGCAACGAAATCATGCCTGTGAACCTGAAGTGGAACATTCGCGAGTTGATCGACGCCTGTAAACGCCTGCCTATCTCTCAGCGCGATCGTATCACCTTTGAATACGTTTTATTGGAAGGCGTCAACGACACCCCGGCAGATGCCCGCCGATTGGTGCGCCTGGTCAGCAACATCCGCTGCAAGGTCAATATCATCCCCTTCAACGAAATGGAGGGCCTGGATTACAAACAGCCCGATTTGGAGACCATCGAACGTTTCCGGCAGGCATTGAACAAATCGGGGATCTTGAACACGGTTCGCTGGTCCAAGGGCCGGGATGTGGGCGCGGCCTGCGGTCAGTTGGCCACGCCTGTCGCCAAGCGCGGCGCTCACCTGCGCGAAAAGCTGCATGTTTAGTTCGGCGTTGAAAGCGTATTCTGCTCATGATTTCAATGAGGGTTAAATCCCAGGGCGCTGGGACTGTCTCTCGATAAGAGGATCGAAGCCGGAAACTGAAGAGATTTACAGCCGGCAGCATTTTTTTTTGTTTTTCCGATTAACAATCGGCCGAAAATCGATTATTCTCTGTGCTGCTTAGGGAGTTTGACTGGTTTTAAGGAGAAGACGGATATGGATCATGAGATGACCGTCGATGATCTCACCTGTGAGTGGGAAGAAGACGGCCAATTAACCGTGGAACAACTCGACAAATACGTACTGACCAAGGGTGCTTGGGCAACGATTATGTACAAGTACCGCGAACGCAAGGGCGAGGGTTGGACCGATCCCAAGGTTCGCGTTCAACGTTACCGTAAGCAAAAAGGCCGCTACAGCAGTCAAAGCAAGTTCAACATCAGCTCTGCCAAGCAGGCCCGGCAGATCGTTCAGCAATTACAACAGTGGTTTCCCGAGGACGAGTAACCGCCGTTGCGGGCCGGTCGAATCCGGGCTTCAAGCGTTTGCGAACCCTGAAGCCCGGCTTCGGCGAGCCGCTGATCATGGTGGAAGGGATCAAGTTGATCGATGAGGCCTTGCGCGCGGGGCTCAAACCGGCTTCCATTTGGACCGAGGATCCCGAGCTGGTCCCGTACGACATGCCCTGTTTTCACATCCACAAAGACCTGTACCGGGCTGTCTCGCCCACGCGTAGCGGCCGTTCGGTTTTGGCGACCTTTCCCGCCCCGGAAATGACGGACCTGGTCAGGCCGGAACCCGGGCGATACCTGTTACTGGATCAGATTCAGGAACCCGGTAACGCCGGGGCATTGGTGCGTGCGGCGGCAGCGTTTGGGTTCGACGGCGTTTTGTGGCACAAGCCTTGTGTCTATCCCTATAATCATGCAGCCGTTCGCGCCTCGGCGGGCAGCGTGTTCCATATGGCCCAACACCTGGTGGACGAGCGGCTGGATACCGCGTTGCCCGTTCTCGGCACGGGCATGCAAGGCGCAGTGGAACTGGGGCGTTTTCAATGGCCGGAGCATTTTATCCTGACCATGGGTAATGAGGGACGCGGCCTCAGCGAAACCATGGCCGCATGCCTGACGACCAGCATTCGCATCGAGGTCAGCGACGCCGTGGAAAGCCTCAATGTGGCCGGCGCCGCACATATCCTGATGAACGCAAGCTACCGGTCTCGCGTAAAATAGGGCGCGCTTACTTATAAGATCTGGAGATGGGCGGGAGGCAGACGCCTCCCGGTACCATGAGTTGTCGTTAGTCGATGACACGCATGTCGATGCCGGGCTTGAACTTGATGGTGTTCGTTTCCGGAATCTCGATCGTCTTGGCTCGTTGAATATCCCGTCCGACGCTCTTCTTGCGAAGTTTCTTCTGGAAGACACCGAATCCTCTAATTTCGATGCGTTCTCCCCGGACAAGTGAATTCTTCATTTCGTCCAAAATGACATCGACTGCTTGCAGGGCGGTGACTCTAGGGATCTCCACCCGTTCTGCAATCTGTTCGGCGATGTCTATTTTAATCATTGGAAAACCTCCACTTCCAGCTTCGGCCACACTACCCTATCGTCACTTTATTCCGAATATTAAAGCGCACCCGGGTTTTTTTTACAAAATATGCGCCGGGTGGTGATTTATTCGGGACCGCTGAGAAGTTCCCTTACCAGCGCACGCCGAAGGTTCACCGTGCCCAACGGCAAGTCTAAAAATTCGGAAAAAGATGCCCGATATGGGCGGATGCCGCCTCCTATTGGCGAAATATCGCTAATTGGTTGTCGGCAAGCTAGTTAAATCTACCAAATGCTGAGCCGGCCGGCAATAGCTTACTTGCACCTGTTACATATTCTACCCGCATGTTTCTAAGAGTTTACACGGCCGACCCCACGAAAGCCCCATAAACAAAGGCCTCACGGCCTTCAAAAGAATGTCCGGGACAGTGAAAATTTAAATAACCCGCAAGTTTCTCCGGTATAGCGGACCTTCAGGAGCCAAACGCCGCCAAGAGGCTTTCCTGTTAGCAGGGGCCCTTTATCACACGCAGTTGATACCGCGACTGTCGGCTCTCATGAATTAGACAAGGTTTCTCTCAAATGGGAAAATGGTAGGGACTGTCCTTGAGAAGGGAAGCATTTCTCTCCACTGCAACCGAGTTCTTTTTCAATAAGGACGGGCCTCATACTCATTAGCCGCAGCCACTAAGGAGAACCTCCACATATTAACGGCTCAGCATATCGACATAAAAATGGTCACCTGTGAAATTTCGTGATCTTTTTGCCTACTTTTTTCCGCACGTTTATGTGAGGGCGGCCCTCTATCATTTGTACGTTCTAAGGATGCATCGAAAAATATTGCTCATTGTTCAAATGAACATCGGCCCTGTACAGTGAAACAAGGATCATCCGCCCTAAAGACAATATTCTCAGTAACGGCACGCATCGTGCACCCTAGTGTGAAAACAAATCGCTCGTGTTGTATCTTTTAAGGAGTCGGATTATGCCCCGAAAGAGAGAACGTCTGAACCATGACCATCTGAATAATTCTCAAGCAAACCCGGAGTTTTTGATCAGATCCCGAGCAATGAGGAGTTTGATGCGTCGGGCAAAGCTGATTGCCAAAGAGGAAGGTCCTGTTCTGATACAAGGTGAAACGGGAACTGGAAAAACTCACCTGGCCGGAGAGCTTCATGAGATATCTGACCGAAAGGGTCACCGGTTTATGGATTACGGGTGTGGTGAATGGAGCCCGGCTATGCTTGAGTCCGCATTATTTGGGCATTCAAAGGATGCCTATACAAGTTCTTTGACTTTTCAAAAAGGTCTCTTGGCGGAAACCAACGGTGGAACTTTGGTTCTCAACGACATCGATTTGCTCAGTCCCGCGATGCAGGGCAAGTTGCTCCGTTTTCTGGATGACGGCACTTTTACCCGTCTGGGGGAGCCGGGAACCCCGATCGTTGTCGATGTTCGTATTATTGCGACCTCCAATAAAAATTTGGACGCCCTTATGAAGCAAGGCCTGTTTCTAAGAGATCTTTATTACCGACTGAGAAGATGGCGACTGACGATTCCTCCTCTTCGTGAACGTCCTGAAGATCTTCGCGATCTCGCGGGCAAATTCCTTGAAGATTTTCAAAACCAACGTGATCGCTCCGAAGAAGATCACAGGTGGTTTTTCCACAATGATGTCCATAATCTTTTTACATCGATGAACTGGAATGGAAACGTTCGTGATTTGCGGTCTGCTGTCGAAAATATCGCTTTGTTTTGTGATGGTGATCGAAAACCTATCACCCTAGAGCAGGCTTCCGCGGTTTTATTCGACGAGGAATATAAATTCGAGACCCACTCGGTAGATACCGATGAACAATTGCGAAAAGTTCTTTATTCAACGCGTTGGAATATCAGTTTAACCAGTCGTATCACCACCCTGTCACGAACCACCATATATAAGCGGATCAGACAAAACGGGTGGCGGCAGCCCAAGGCTTAGGAGAGGACGCCGATGAAAAAAAGACGGGTTCCGCCTCCGCCTCCGCCCTCTTTTTTGGATGACATCAGATCGTGGCAATGGGTTGCCATTGTTGCTTTTCTTGTCTTTTTAACGTGTGGAACGGGTTGGTGGTTGTATGGTCACCAGCGCTTGGAAGACCTGAAACCTTATGCGGCGTTTGGCGCATGGGCTCGGTTTCAGGAAGAGAGCATATTTGTTCAACACAAGCTTGGGAAAAAAGCCATGGCCCGTATCGAAGCTCTGAAGCACGGGGGTTGGGAGCCCTTAATCTCGGATTACGAAAAGCAGGAGGCCTTTTTCCGCTATACCCTTTCGCGCAAAGATTTGCGCTTGAAACAAGTGAGGCTGCGAGGGATGGGACAAGATCTTGAGGGTGATTGCAAATCGTTTGAACACCCGGCCGCATTCGACTCGTCCGAATTTTTTCCTCAATCTATTCCCTTGAATATCCATGGCTTTAATCCTCTGTCCGCTGAATCTATGGGTGAACCGACAATACTCAAATTGGGCAGAGATCAAACCGTGATCATATCAGGCAAGGTGTTTTTTGATGATCACACCATAAGGGTGTCAGATGCTGAAATGACGGGAGGTTTCCCTCTCTTCTTCAGTAAGAGCGGCATCACCTCGTTCCACGTGAATGACTTTTCCTTATTGGAGGTCAAAAAGCTGGGGTTATCCAAAAGGCTGGAAGTAGAGCCGTTTGCGTTTCTGCAAAAACTCCCGTTACCGGATTGGGTGAAGGATCAAGCCATCTTTATGTCCAAGTTGGAAATGTCAGGCACCGCAAGTATGCGGCTCGACACGCCGAAACCACAGTTTGATTTAGTGGATGCAGGCTTTAAGGTGGGTCATGAAGAAAGCAATCTCAATTTTCATTGGGAGGGTACACGCCTTCAATTAGAGGGGCAGGAGGTCAGGGTTTGGAAACGAAAAGCCTTGGGAGTTGAATTCAAAGAGCTGGTATTTGATGCCGATTTCCTGACAGGGCAATTGGCCTTCGATGGATTATTGACTGTCAACCTGAAAGAGTTCTTCCTCGGCCTTGCAGAAGGTTTGGGCGTCGATCTTATCGGGTGGATTGAAAAGGTTGAGAAAGTTCCAATTATTCGAGACTTAGTAGAAGTCCTGGATAGTATCTTGAGCGCACGGACCAGGGTGGCTTTCTCTTTAGATTTGGAAGATGATGTTGCTTGTATCAAGGTCATTTTGAGTCAAATTCCTTTTTTGCACACCAAAGTTTGGTTCAAAGACAAAAAAATGGCGATCTATGCACCTTTGAATATTGGCGAGTTGACCTTGAACCCCAATGTAAGTGCGGAAACCTCAAGCGCCTGGGACGCATTTGTCAATGACCCCGGCTCCCTATCCAATATGGTTAATTTATTGCCGGAAGTGGAAGAACCCGGGGATTGCCACTGTTGCCTGGAGGGTTTAACAGAGACCGATCCCACTCAAGAATCAGGCAAAGGCGAATAGCAAACCCAAGGCAGCGCCCACGGCCAGACCCATCAAGCCGGCGATCAAATAGCCGGCGACACCGCAGAACAGGGCGCCGAAGCCGGCTTTGAGCGCCATTTTGACCATCTTCTTGAACAGGGACAAAATAACCAGCAATACAAGAAAGAGAATACCGAGGGCGATGTAGGTCATATCATTACTCCTTGGTCCCGGAAGTATCTCCGCTAATCTTCGTGAGCTCGAAGAAACCACCACCTTCGGTAACCCTGGCGATCCAATTGCCATCTTTTTGGGTTAACAGGATATCGGCCCTTGACCACCGTTTATTGGACCGATTGATTTCAACCGTGATTAATTTGTCCTCTACTTCCCTCCACCGGCAAGGGTATCCACCCCAATTGCCGCCCCCATTCGGGTGAAAGCTGATCGTGACCCGGTATTTCTTGTCAACGTTCTGCCAAATCCCCGCTAGGGCATGATTCTTGTATTTTTGCGCGATGAGGGGAATACTCCAGTTCTCTATACTTGCCGCTTGCGAACGGTCCTCTGAGGGGGATTCACGTGAACCCGAGCCACTGACTTTCCCAATCACCATGATCAAAAGCCCCATGCAGATCATGCCCGCAAGAAAACCTCCGAGAAAGGACATGGGTGAAAACAAAGGGGGGTGATAGCGGACATCGCTGGACGCCATCCGAGATTCGCTCCGCATTCACTCCTCCTCCAGGCGATGCCACCAGGTAAACGGGAGCGCTATCATCCGCATATCCAACTTTTCCGAGCCGGCGTACTTGAACAAAATAAAGTCCGTGTAGTCCCATTGAGCATTGTATTGGGATAATTGGTAATTCATCATCAATTGGTTGATGAAGCGCACAATAGCATTGATCGCGGCGTTGATATTATCGAACCAGGTTTGGGTAGGCCTGGCCAGGAAGGTTTGTTCCACCTGATAGCTTGTAAAGCCGCGAATATCATTTGGCGGCAGGTTGATACGCAAAAAAAACAGCGTGGAAAAGAGGGCGAGCACTACCCAGAATTTGGTGTTGTCCATGGTTGGGGTCCGATCGATATAAGTTTTGTCTTGCAGCCGGGATGTTGTCCTCATCGATTTACCTCCAAACACATAGTCAAGGGTTCCGTTTGCTCATAAGATGGTCTTGATGCGTTTCTCACCGGGCTGGTGCCAGTGCCTGAATTGAGTCAGGTGTTTCTCATGTTCATCCAAAAGCGTCTGAATACGAATATGAACCACTTGTTGCAGCTTGCTTGACTCGGGAAAAATAGACAGAAGACTTTCCCATGAGGTCATGGGCGATCCCTTATGCGACATTTCGTGAAGATGGCCGGCCACCATGCGATAGGTTGTCGCGGGGTCCCGAACAGTCCTGAAAGCGCGAAGCACTGCCAGGGCATGCTTGAAATGGATGGAGGGAAGTTGGTATTCAGACGGTGCGGTTTTCTTGTCTTCTGCTTCCGCGGATTTCTCGTCGCGGCTGATCCAATCCAATAACAGATCGGGTTTACAACCGCAAATACGACAGCCGCGTTTGTCGTAGGGTCGCTGGGAGAACCGGCTGAGAACAGATTCCGGTTCCATGGGTTGGCGCCGAAGCCCGGCGGGAATCGGCGACAACGTTAACAAACACAAAGGACAGTCTTCCACGGCTTTCTCCAAAACCTCGCGTGGTAGGCGCATGGCTCCGGGTCGCGGGCACACGGCGCACAGTTCATCCACATGCTCGCAGGCAGTATCCCAGGGGTGGGCGCCCGCTTCACAACCGTAAATATTGGGACAGAAGCCCGCCTGGTTCAGGCCGTCTTCCACCGTGTGCAGGCTGGGATCCAGTTTCATGGTCATCAAGTTAGTGCAATGGGGGCAACGCGCCGGTTTTTTACCACCCAGCGGCGGGTAAAGCCGGCCATAAATATCACTACAGTAATGGCAATGCATCAGCTCCGCCATACAGCGCGGGCAACTCTGCTCATACTTTTCAGCCTCAACGGGGTAGCCGCATTGGTAACAGGAATGAAAACGGATTTCCGGATGGCGGGTACAGCAGAACCGGCCCTCGGAGGTTTTGTAGAGGTGATGCCGATGCTGTCTACTGTTATGATCGATAGGACAGGTTGGAAAAAGGAAATGTTCACACCACGCATTGGTGCAGAGATAAGACGCCAGTTTCAACCGATCTCGTTGTATGTTGTATTTTTGCAGGAGACCCAAAAACACTCGTGTTTCATGACCATTGACACCGTTGCGGTAAAAGGGAGCCAATTCGGGAGGAATCTGCACACAGAAGCGTGGGTCTTTTTCCAGGGTTAGGCAACCGTGGCACAGTTGATAACGGTGATCGGGCCGGCTGGTGATCTCTTTGAGCGGGCGTATGCCCTGATGGTATTCCTCAAGGCACTTTTTACAAGACACCTTGTCGATAGGATTGGGTTCACCGTGGTGGGGACATTGCCACCAGTAGTTCAGTAATTTTTTGGAACAGGCGGGGCATGTATGGGGAATACTGTCTTTCAAGCCGGCGGCGCGACGCGCGGCCCGCTCGTGATCGATCAATTCGGCCACGTTGACGGCGTGACAATCTTTATTGCCACAAAAATTGAGAATGGCCTGATTGCAGCCCGGGCAAAAACGAACCGAACGGGGAAGGCCTTTCAGGTTGGTACTACAGCCTGGATTGCCGCAGAATACGGTAGCCTCGCGGTACAAACTCAGGATTTCAGGAAATTCGGCGATCTGTCTGTCGATATGGAATAAAGCGCGAGAGTCGCGGCTCTCCCGCTCATAGGCGGCAAAGTAGTCACTGATGCGGTAAATTTCTTCCGCGGATCGGTACATATCGACAAAAAACAGGACGGGAATAGGGGTAGTCTGAAAGCTCACCTGAGGTAAACGGCCAAAGACTCTTTGACCGGAGGCGCCGAGAGTTCGTGAAAAGCGTTCGGAGCTTTCCCGAGACACCTGGCTGGAAAACGGGTGCAGGGCGAGCGCCTGGTAGTTGATCAGGTTTTCAACCAGACCGTCGTCAAATACATGGGACCTGGCACGATACAGACGCTCCACCAGATCGCCGCCATAGGCGTTATCGGGATGGGCTCCGCCAAGTAACTGATCGATGACCTTCCGGGACAGGGCCGCCCATGCGGCCGTTCGCGCGCTACGGTCCGCACCGGCCGGAGAGAGATGATGAGGATCTAATAACTGCTCCAGCCATTGTCGCAATAGAGGTAACGCCCGTTTCCCGCTACCCTGGTCGAGGTGGTCTTGAATCTGGAGAACGAGGGGTTTCAGTTGGTCGATCAAGCCTTGAACCTCGAATCGATGATCTCTCTGACCCGCATCGATGAAGGTATTTGCAAGCATTTGCGCTCTCTCTTGAAGCCAATGGTCCAGTGTTCGCCTGGTGGGAAGCCATAAAGAGAGTGCACTTTGCAAGCTTTCCGGGTCGGGCGGTTCGATGACGGCAGCTTGGGATTGTAAGGTTGGCGCATCCAAACTGCCGGCCGAACTCGCGGCCGCGACGGTGGGTTTCTGTTCTTGCTCCTCGAGCAACGACCGCAGTGCTTTCCAGGATTCGGGATAGATCCGTTTCCAAAACTTGTAAATATGAGGCTTCACCACTCCGTCCTGGAGATTGGGCAAATTTCGCAATTCATTTTTCAAGTTTTGCAGGAAAAACTGGAAACGGTCTCTTAGCGTGGAATAATACTGTCTTCGAGGAACATCATCTGGTTTAAGGAAGAGATCCTCGACTCCCTGCGGACAAGGACAGGTAATGGGTACAGCTCTTTCCTCGGCATGACCGATGTCGTCAATGATTCGGCGCAAGGCACTACGTGCTTCGGGCGACAAGACCCGGTTTTCCTGTCTGAGCGAAGCAAGACTTCCGGTTGATGACGGATCCGTAGTTTTCAGTATTGTTTCAATCAGGGCTTCATAGGCCGACTGCAAACCGTCAAGGGGAACCCCATCTCCCTCCTCGTAGCGCTCAACCATATCCCTGAAAACGGTAGGGATGTAATGATCGATCATTTCCTGGACACTCAGCTTCCTTTTTTCGGAGTCCAGGTCTACCTCAAGATGCTCCAAATCGCCGATCCAAGAGGTAACCGGTTCCGGTTTCAAGTTGGGGGTGGCGAATGGGGCGTTCCCCACGACCGTCTCCAAATGGAACGCTTTTAAAACATCGTCCAATTCGATCGGGGGAAGGTCTTGGGGAGGTGCTTCGGTTGTTGTCTCCCGGTCGGCTTTTTCAACAGCCGTTTTCAGTAGATTTTGGAATACATTCCCGGCAAGATCGATCGAGGGCTCCGAATAAAAAGGGACCGCGGTGCTTGCGCCGAAACAATAGGAGCGCTCCAAGCTGCCCGGGATGGCAGCTGTGTCGGGACCATGACTACCTGAAATCGTCCGCCTCAGATCCATTCGCTGATAAGCAAGGAGGTTTTGAGCGAGACGAAAGCAGGTAACGTCAATGGTTGCTGTATCGCGATTTTCAACCTCGAAGCCCGCGGGGAAACCACCAAATAGGAAAACGCGATCGAAAGCCGGAACATCATGCTCCTTTCCCTGAAAAACCAGGTTGCCTTCAATAGGGTATTCCACACTGAGGGGTTTGATCCAGTTTTTAAAATAGTGGAGTTCCTTCAACGCGGCGTAAACATTGGGGTAGAGGCGTCCGGTGTGATTGAAGCCTTCGAAGGGTTCAGTTAAAACGAACAGACCGGTGATTCTGGCATCGCGGTCAATTTTTCGGATGAAGAAAGCAAGATCCCAGAACATGCCGCTTCCGGTTCCACCACCCAGGGAGCACACAATATGGACATCCACGGGTCCGGAGCCGGGGGCCAATTGTCTGACTGCTTGATAAGACTTTCGCAATTCCTCGAAAAGATACTGTGCCTGAAGAAAGAGCGCCAGGCGACCCAAGGGGCGCAACTGTGCCCAGGGCGTGGCCAACCCGGGCGGGATGCCGCCTCCAGCTTTCGGAAACCATTTTTTAACGAAGCTCATGTTTGCGGCTTCGTCTTCTTTGCCGTCGTCATTACCAACCACCATTTTGTTGACGGCCTTGGTCACCGCACGAGGATCGCAATAAAGCACTTTTTCCAGCTTCAGCAAACGCTCGGGCACCTTTTCCGAACTTTTTCTCTGTTCGCAAGACATGCGGCACAAATTAGGCGAAATACTCTCTTCAACAGCGTTGACCTCCTGATCCGTATCAATGCCGACCATGCGAATCAGGTGACAAGACAGCATGTGCTCCAAGCCCGGCTCCAAACCCTGACCCGCTATGGACTGCACGAAGCGAAGCACCCGGACTCCCGTGCCGCCGGCGCCGATAAATAATGCGGGGTGGTAATTCGTGTTCATAGATTACGCTCCATCTTCTTTCGGTTTTTTCTGGTCGCCGTCGTTATCGGGAGTGGTCTTGTCATAACTTGCCCTGCTTTGATAGATGTCGGTGCCCTGACCTGACCAATCCGATCGATCCGAGGAGAACTTTCTCAGTTCTCTCAGAAGGCCGACCAGGCGTTTGGAGACGATGCGGTAAACTGCCGATTTCGGCACGAAGAGTTTCATCAAGTCTTCTACAACCGAGGGTTCGCGCTTGTCCGGTGGACTGAATAATTTATTCAGGTGCAAAGCAGCATCTACATCCTCTCGTTTTTGGAGCAGCGTTTTGAAGATCTTCATGCCTACGTTCCAATCGATTTCAGGTAAAGTCTTTTTCCGGTAGTGTTCCAGAGCAGTATCCCCGGTGAAGTGCAATACCTCCAAGGCATATTCTTCAATACCTGGATTGAGCTCAGCCACCCATCTCAAAAATTCATCTTTTTTGGGCTCTAGAGACTCTTTGTAGGGTGGCTTCAGGTCTTTCCAGTCTTCCGCCAGGTGTGTGTTGATGAACCATGAAGTGAAGTCGATGGGATGAATACCGCAAATGACGCAGCGGGCAATAGGCCGTTCGTCCTTAATTGTCTTGCATAAAACTTCCATGCAATATCGGATCACATCGAATGGGTCCTCATCGATTTTTCTGATGCCGGAATGACTGTTACGGCCGAATGAGATGCGACAGAACGGACAGCGGTCCAGTTCGTGTAAGAAATAATGCCGCGGCAACAAAACGGCTTCTTCACAAACCTTACAATGACCCAAATCATGCTTGGAAGAGGTCTCATGGGGATGTGCCGCGGCCTTGCAGTGAAAAATATTGGGACAGATCGCCGGCTCCTTCAGGTTCGCGGTAATGTCGGGTAGAAGAAAATCCGACTCGAAGCCGTTCATCAGATTGAAGCAATAAGAGCACCGTTCCGGGTCCGATCCTTCCACGGGCAATCGGTGACTACCGGTTTTTTCGGTGCAATAGAAACAATCGCGAACCTTTTTCAAACAGCGGGGGCAACCGGCCTTATCAAAGTCGAGACAGATGGGATAACCACATTCGCCGCAGGTGGAGAATTCAAGTAAGGTGTGATCGGTGCAAGACCAGACGCCTTTCTGGGTTTTGTAAAGGTGGTGGCGTTTGTTTTCCTGGTTGCGGCCTTCCGGACAGGTGGGAAAAATGAAATGCCTGTAATATCCCTTCTCACATTGGTAATGACCGATCTCATATCCGTTTTGCCTACACCTGGCGATGAGTTCGGCAAACAAGATACCGTCGTGGCCGTTAACGCCTTCCAAATAGAACCGCTTCAGGGAAGCCGGCACTTTCACCGGGCAACAGTGGCCGGGCTTGCTCTCGCATCCATGGCAATTAAAATCGCGGCTGTCGGGCCGGCGCCTGATATCGTCAAGGTTGCGCTTCCCCTCGTGGTACTCTTTCACGCAAGTGGTGCACGATATTTTGTCCATGGGGTTGGGCCGGTTGTGGTCTTTCTCCTCACAGACCCACCACCAGTTCAGCAGTTTACGGCGGCATTTGGGGCAGTTGTGCGGAATATAGTTCTTGTGGCCGCATTCGTTTCCCGCGCTTTCGGAAAAGATCAGTTCTCGAAGATTGTCAGCAGGGCATTCCGAATTGCCGCAACGATTCCAAATCGGGTTTTTACAGCCGGGGCATATTTTCAGGGTCCGATCCTCATGCTTGATATTATTGTCGCAACCAGGGTTGCCGCAAGAAATGTGGGCGGCTGAGGGTTCCTTGATGATTTCCGGGAAGTCCGAGGCATCCGGGTGTATATGAAAAAAAGCTTTGCGGAGCCGGTTTTCATGTTCGTAAGCATGATAATAGTCTTCAATTCTTGCAATTTCATCGGCGCCGCGGAAAAGGTCTTCGTAGTAGATAATCGGTGTTCTCGTGGGTTCCGCTACGATAGTCGGCCCTACGTGGAATACTCTTTGACTGATCCGTTTGAATAGATTCTCGAACTCCTTGTGGTCTTCATCAGACATTTCCCCGGTAAAGGGAAAGAGCACCAGGTGCTTTTTGTTGATGGAATTTTCACGCACGCCGCCCGCGAAAATATTGGGACGGCAGCGGTATAAGCGCTCCAAGAAGGCATCTTCACCACCTGCTTGCATCATGATGTTGTGGGCATAGGCCGACCAGTAGTCGACAATGCTGTCGACGATGATCTCGAGGCGTTTTATAAAGGCCGGTCCATCTTCCACATTTGCAATGTCCTCCTTAAACACACAGTCCTTGAGAAATTCCTGAAAATAATCCTTATTATAGTCAGTCGTGCCGAAATTACTGTGTTCCTCCAACTGCCGGCATAATTTCTTCAGGCGAGAGATCATTTCATCAAGATCCAGGTCCAGATCGGGAATTTGCAACTTCTCATGATCGGAAAAGTCATATTTCAGGTTTTTGGCCAGGCGGTTCAGCAGTTGTGTGGCGCGGGGCCGGAACCAATCGTTCCGGCGCATTTCTGCAGAAGGAGCCATCTGGCCCAAAAAGACCTGAAAGTTTTCAGGTTTTTCTTCCTGATTTCCCGTCAGATACTCGGTCAAGGTGCGCTTGAACTGTTCGTAGCGTTGGATATCGCGTTTGTGTTTCTCCAGGTCGGTCTTTTTTTTCTCGATAAGTTCCCGGCAGTTTTCAAGGAATTGGCGTCTTTGTTCATTCCAGGCACAAGCCAGGAGGTAGGTGATCTCCGCTGCGCCGCGATCATAGACCTGGGTTGCAAGACGCTGTTTCAAGCTTTCCAAAAACGTTTTCGAGATGGCGTGATAGGCGCGTTGAATGCGATCCTGGTCAATGACCCATTGGCTTCTTTTCCTTATTTGCAACCGAACCGGTTTGCCGGTTTTGTCCGCCAACTTGTGAGCGAAACCGGCTTGCTGATCGTCTTCGGCCCCACTGGCGGTTCCGTCCTCATCGGCCTGACCGGCAGCGGCATCCTTGCGCAAGGGGTCGAGAAAAGAGTGGCTGCCGGCGGGCATCGGTATCCGGCAGGAGGTTGTTGACAACATTTCATCGATGGGCGCTTCCTGCAGATGCGAAAGCCAACCTTCAAACATTTTCAAGTATTCATCTTCCAGGATTTCCGTCTCCCCGACCAAGGTAGCTTTCTCTTTTTCCCAAGCCGTCGAAAGTTCCTTTGCGGCTTGCGAAATCACCTTCTCCACTCTGCCCCAAACACCTTCCAGCTCTAGAGTTTCATGTTCCAAGTCTATCGTCTCGATAGCGGTCCTCAAACGCTGACCCACGTTTTTATGGATCAGGTTGTAGGGGTTGGCGTCAGGCATGCTTCTCAGCCTGGCCAAGGTGTAGTCGATTTTTTCCAGCAGGTCCTTCATACCGGGTAGTAGTCCCTGGTGTTCTTTGAAAAAATGATCTTGCCAGGATTGGAAGGTTGGAACCGATTTTTCAGGGAACTGATCTTTTTCAATTGCTTTGGGCGCCGCCTCCAACCGGGTGTTGATCTGATTCTGATAGTGACGGACCAGTTCGCACTTGAAGTAGGGCCCCATATGGGCAACATCGTGAAGTGGGAACGAGACGCTGGCCGAGGTGGAATAACAGAACCCTTTTTTGGGTTGTGAGGCCATGGAGGTTGTATCGGAGTCGATATTATTGGCGCCCACATCCAAAACGCGGTGAATATCATGACGAATGTGTGACAGCAGGTTATGGGCCATGCGAAAGCAGGTGTAATCTATGGTTGCCGAGGAACGATCGGCCACCCCGAATCCGGGCGGAAAAGATTGGAAAAGGTAGGTGATATCGAAGGGAATCAAGCCGTTTTTGGCACTATCGAAAAATTTTCCATCACCAATGGGATAGTCGACCCGGAATTCACGCTGCCAGTTTTTGTAATAATAAATTTCTTTCAATGCCCCATAAATATTGGGGAAAATACGGCCTGCCTCGTCTACCGATTCGAAGGGGTCACCAAGCAGAAACAAGCCCGAGGTTTTGGTTCCCGGGGCGATCATTTGAAGAAAGAAGGCCAGATCCCAAAAAATGCCGCCTCCCGTACCGCCCGCGAGCGAGCAGATGATGTAGGCGTTCACGGTTTCGTTTTCGGGAGCCGATTGGGATACATTGTTTAATTCGGTAAACAAGGCGTTGTATATCCGCGAGGCGTTCAGGAAAAAGGCCAATCTTCCCAACGGTCTCCACTGCGCCGCTCCTGACAGTTTGGAATGACCCAGGGTAATAGAGTCTCCATTAGGCAGTTTTTTAGGGAACCATTTACTAATCGTCTTTAAGGGAAAATCCTCAGTGTCTTCGAGACTGTTGGCTGACTGGTAGCGGTTTAAGGTGGACACCGCGCGGTTGAGCGGGCGGCGGTCCAGGTGAACCCAGGTTTCATCAATCAGATGCAGCTTTGAAGGTAGACGTTCGGCGCTCTCCCCGTTCTCGCAACTGTGATTAGCCATATTCGTATCGACGGCCTGCTCTTTGTCGTTGCTTTTATGATCGGTGTCCAAGGCCACCATGCTTAGGTAGTTACAATCCATCATTTTTTTCAGTTGTGGTTCGATACCCTCCTCGGCAAGGCTTTTGACATAGCGCAGCACCTTAACGCCGGTACCGCCCGCACCGATGAGAAGAGCCGGTTTGAATTGCGGATTTTTTTTAGACATAATCAGCCCCTAGATATACGGTTGCAGCAGAAGAAAGAAGAGTATCGAGAAGCCGAACCAGAAAAGTGAAACGAAGGTCTTGGTCCTGAAGGTGAGCTTGTCGGCATAGGCTTCCGGTGTCGTCTGTCCTGAAATTTTGCCCCAATCATGACGGTCGAACCGGCGCTGTGCTGCCATGCGGGCGAGGTTGCTGCATAACGCGGTCAACAGAGAGGAACCGCCCAAGGCAAACATCAGATGTAAAAAAAGGGATGACGTCGGTTTCATCCAGGCGCCGTCGTAATACAGGTATGTATTGATAAAGGAGAAGAAGTAGCTGGGCATACAGCCGGCGACAATCCCGGCGTTAGGCAGCAGCAGTCCCCAATAATCGCTGAACCTTCTTGGTGTTTTGATCTTCAAGCGATCGATGATCGTGAATATGAGCATGATGAACACGGTGGAGTAAAGTGACCATTTCAGGGTGAAGTTTCGAAAGCCGTCGTAGGCATTGTTCCGTTCGAAGGAGCCAACCCGGATGATGTGTTTCGAGGCATTTTCCAAACGATATTGAAGCCCGAAGGCTACCTTGTTACCGATGCCGTTGACATCCGGGTCGAGTACGGTCCACAACTGGACGGGGTTGACGCCATTGCGCCGATCCAATGTCCCGATCAAGTTTTCATCGTCGAAAAGCCGGCCCTCCAGTCTTTGACCTGCGCTGCCTTCCTGCATTATCCGAACCTGGTAGCCGTATTCTTTACCACTGACATTGGGTAACAGGGTGACCTTGTTGTAAGTGACTACGTAACCGGTATCCTCAAGCACCATGGAAGGGGTCCACTTCGATTCGAAACCATCTCCGTAAACCACCTTGAGCATGATAGATTCACCTCTCCGCAGATTGACGGAACCCGGATTGTCGATCAGAACCAAAAGGTCGCCCAAAGGTAAGTTACCCAGAAGCATGTACCCCGATAAATCCCGTTCATTGAGATTGTTCGACTTGACTTTCAAACCGGAAATATCATCGATATGAAGACCACTACCTTTGAGGGTGATGGCAATTTGTTCCTTGTTGCCCCCCGTGAAAAAGGCGCCTACCGTTTCTACTTTTTCGCGTTTCAGGTTCATAAAATCACGTGCGAACCTACCGTAGGAAAGTTCTCCCGCTCTGATGGTCCTGATGAAACCCGGGCCGGACAGCTTCTGTTGGATATCGGAAGCCAGGGGGATCGTCTCAATAAAACGGCCACGCACACTTTTTGGGGGTACCCAATCAAGATCGATTAAAAAGATCATGGTATCGCCGAGTTCGGAGACGGCGTCATCCAGATAATGCAGGAAACTAGCCCGATTCTCTTCCAGGCAGCAGCCCGTTTGGTCTTCCGGGCCTTTCTCCCGGTTACAATTGGTAGAGCGTTGGGCCCTATTGGAACAATTGACCTCTTCATGAACAAAGTCGCTAATGACCAGGGAAATATGGTTGAACGAGGTTTTTCTGCTTATTTGGCGGAATACTCTCACCAGATTGGTCTCGTAGCCGCCGATGTTGGTATTGGCCCCGGTGGGAAAGGCAAAACCATCCAGGTCACCGACTGAGTTCAATGATTTGGAACTTGTTGCGATGTTGCCGTCAAAATAATATACAACCACATTTTCCAGGTCTCGTTCGAACATCCCTCTCAGCAAGCCGTCAAGCGAGTTGTTGAGGGAAGCCAGTTCCTCCCGGTGCTTGTCGACGAAGGAAGAGGAATAGTCAAAGTAGATAGAGATCGACACTTCGTCAAACAGGCCGGGTTGACCATCGCCGGCCGTTGGTTGCACATAGCCGAATCCGGTTGTCCCTGAAAGTAAG
Organism: Acidobacteriota bacterium; assembly: GCA_030066195.1. GTDB lineage: Bacteria > Acidobacteriota > Holophagae > Acanthopleuribacterales > Acanthopleuribacteraceae > JASJCB01. The sequence continues at coordinate 35,812 of JASJCB010000003.1, read as the reverse complement.
AGAGGTAACAGAATTGCGATCCAAAATTGTCTGAACCAGGCCATGTGCTTACCTCGTCTTACTTTCTGTCCGGTTTGCGAACCCATTGCTGTGTTCGGGTTTTCAGTTCCTGTTGGTATTGCCACAAGCTTGCCATTCGCTTGCGCAGGGTCAAGCCGGCACGCGATCCCTTCTCAAAAGCATCCAGGAGACTTTCCTGATGATGCGGGTCGGTGCTGAGCAAGGCTTCCAAGCCCAAAGCCCGTTTCAGTTTCAGGAAAGCCTTGTAGTCGTCCGGTTCTTCCCTGAAAATAGTCAGCATTTCCAGGGCGTCGTGAAAGTACAGTTCGGGTTTCTTGTAGGGATGCTCTTCAAGAGCTGATTTCAAAACAGAGGTATCCAACTTTTTGGGCAACTTTTCGGGTTCGGTCTTGATAACCTCCTGACGCGGGTGTTTTTCGTTCAGCAAATAGCCGTCTTGGAGCATCCAATTCAGAATGTAGCCCGTCTGAGAGCCGCAAATAATACAAATCCGATCGAGGTTGATCGGCTGATCTGTTGATAAGCCCACTATGAATTTATCTCCGATCATCTTGCCGGAAAGATACTCTTTCTTGCCGTTAACCGGTATCGGACTCAAGACCAGGGAGCACAGTGGACAATCATCCACCAACTGCTTTAAATCGCTTTTCGGCATCAAGGGTGAGACGGGTTCCGAGCAGGATCGGCATTCTTCCAAATGGTAGTCGGAGGAGGTTACCCAGGGCTGGGAACCGGCCGGGCATGAGAACAAATTAGCGCAGAATGCAGGTTCGTCCAAACCGCTCATCGTTTCTTCCTGGTCAATCATTTCATTACGTTGCATCAAGTTTGTACAGTTGGGGCAACGCGCAGGATCGGAGTCCTTGATGGGCGTATAGAGCCGATTGAACTTTTCGCTGCAGAAATCGCAGTGCTTGACCGGCCTTAGGCATCGCGGGCAGCCATTGGTGTAATTAACGCCTTCTTCCAACGGATAGCGGCAGTAATTACATTCGAAAAAACGCAGGTCAGGGTGCCGGGTGCAGACAAAGCGACCGGCGTCGTTTTCATATAGATGGTGTACTTTGTCTTTATTACCGCGATCCCTGGGGCAAGTTGGGAAGAGGAAATGTTCCTCACTGGAATTGGCACAGTGGTGGGCGTTGACGCCGTACTTGGGATCGGCATGGTATTTTTCAACCAACTCACGGAAGTGTAAGCTGTCATGTCCGTTGACGCCTTTCTCATAAAAAGGAGCCAATGCATGGGGAATTTTGATCCGGTGATCCGAATCCGGTTCCAAATGGATACAGCCGGGGCACTCCAAATCCCTGAGATCCGGACGCCGATGGACCTCTTTATGGTTGCGTTTTCCCAGCTGAAACTCGATGAGGCATTGAGGACAGGTCTCCTTATCCGCGGGTATCTTTTTGGCGTGGTCCGGGTCCGGACATTTCCACCAGTAGGTTTTGAGTTCGTTGTCACAAACCGGGCAGTCGTAGGGGAAGCGCTGCTTACCCTTGCTGGTGAAGGTTTCCTGAATCTGCTCCCTCAGGTTGTCGGCATAGCATTTGCGGTTGCCGCATCGATTCCAGATGGGTTTACTACACCCGGGACAAACCAGCAGCGTCCGCGGCGTCATTCTCAGGTCGGCGGTACAGGTTGGGTTGCCGCAACGTACCGGTTGAACTTCGATCGCATCGCCCACAATATCGGAAATGCCCGCCATGCCCCGGTCTATGTGAAAGAATGTTGTATTCCCATCCTCGGAATAAGAACTATAGGAATTGTAATAATCCCGAATGCGTTCAATTTCTTCGGCGGACCGGAACAGGTCGTTAAAGAAGATAATCGGGCTCTCGGTCGTCTCGTAAATGACCACAGAACTGGTATGCATGACTTCTTGAGAAACCACATCGAAGGTTTCTTTGATGCGTTTCTTGTCCTGATCCGTGTAGTGCCGGCTGGACTTGCTGAAAGGCAAGACAGCCAGGTGCTTTTTGTTCAGCTTGTTTTCGATGATGCCGCTGGCAAATAGTTTGGACTTGCAACGCAACAGCCTTTTGCGAAGGGCGTCCTCACCACCTGCTTGTTGCAGAATCAAGTTGCCCAGGTTGCTCCAATAGCGCACCACTTCACGAGCGGCATCCCCCGCGGTGAGGATCTTCTGGCGTGCGCTTTCACCGGAGTCAAAATCGATCTCGGGCAGACATTGTTTGATAAAGTGAACCAGGAGTTGGGGAGAGAGTTGGTTCGGGTTGGATAAAAACTGCTGTCGGAGGTCTCGTGCTAAAACCTCCAATGCCTGTCGTACCTGTTTGGGTTCGATTTGAGGAACAAATGTGTCCTGTCGGCTTTGGTCGGGATAATGTTTCTTGAGGGCTGAAAGAACCCCGTCGGTGTGCTCCTCGAGCCACTGATCCAAATCATCGGTGGGCGGGAGAATAGAACGCAGCAGTTCGTTCATCTGATCTTTGCTGAAGTTCAACTCCGTGCGGATGGGTATCTCGAAGGCTGCCTGGATCTTTTCATCCTCGCTCATTCGAACCACACTGACATCCAAAATAGAGCGGGAATTCCCAAGCAGGTCGTCCAACAAGCGCTGCATCTCAACGCGATAGCGATTCCAAACCCGGTTTAACACGGGTTCGATTTTTTTGCGGGTGAGTTTTGCCTGCGCGTCCACATTTTGTTTGAGGTCGCCAAGATAGCGACGCAATTCACGGTAATTGAAATCATTGGACCAATTGCGTCGCCCCAGCCAATCCCAAAAGGAATTGATTAACTTCTCCCACAAGGAAAGATCAGCCAGGGGTTTTTCTTGCGTTTCCTTTTGAACATTGCGAATCTTGGCCGCCCCTTCGGGGGCCTTGACCTTGATTTCGATTGTTTGTTCCTCATCGGAGGCGGGTAATTCCTTGTCCAGTTCTTGCTTGAAGGCTTCCACGGCTCTCGCGGCTTCGGCGTCAAGTGGGCGGTCGGTTTTTTTGACCCTTTCCACGCTTTCCTTCAAGCGCTCCACCAGGTCTGCCATGGCGGCTTCAAATCTCTGACGTATTTCGTCATCCACGCTGCCCAGAGACAGTTTGTCCTCACCGGACTTGAGTACCTTGTCCAGTTGTTCTCTTAATTCATCACCAAGGGCATCGAATACTTCTTTGACGCTGCTTGGCTTGTCTTGTTCGTCTTCGGTAGTGGCCGCATCGAACTTCCGCAGTTTTTCCGATAATAGTTCCGGACCTTCTTCTTCTGTTTGACTGAGTAAACCATTGCGAAAACCTTGCAGGGTGTCCGCTGCCAAACTACCCTCCGGTAACATGGCCGCCAGTTCATCTTTGTTGAGGGGGTTGGGTTTCTCATACCGCTCCGGTCGCACAGCACGGATTAGCTGGTAGCGGATGTAATTGGCGATTTCATCGGGATCCTGCATGTGGAACATGGTTGCGCCGGTGGTTGAGAAGCAGTAGGTGCTTTCCAGTTGTGAGGTCATGGAAGTGGCATCGGAATCGATATTGTTGGCGCCTACATCCAATTCGGCGTGAACATCCACCCGCTGCAAGCTGAGCAGGTTTTGCGCCATGCGATAGCAGGTGGCTTCGATGGTTCCCTTGGCCACGTCCGTGATATCCGGCCCGGGAGGAAAGGATTGGTACAAATAGACCATATCAAAGGCAAGCGCGCCCTGGGCCTGCCCTTTGAACGTTCTGCCCCGGGAGATGGGGTACTTGACGGAAAGCGGTTCACGCCAGTTCTTAAAGGTGGCGATTTCCTTCAACGCGGCATAGATGTTGGGGTAAATGCGACCGGCTTCATCGACACCCTCAAAGGGGTCGCCCAAGAGGAACATCCCACTGGTTTGCGTGCTGGGATCGATCATTTGCAGCATGAAAGCCAGATCCCAAAACATGCCGCTACCGGTGCCGCCCGCCAGTGAACATACGATATAGGCCCTGACGGGACCCTTCTCGGGATCGGATTGTTGCACAATCTTGAAAGCACGATGCAAGGTCTCGAAGATGCGTTGCGCATTGAGGAAAAGGGAAAGCCTTCCCAGGGGGCGCCATTGGGCGGCCCCGGAAAGCTTCGAGTGGCCCTTGGTGATTTGATCACCGGTTTTTTCGTTCTTAAGGGGGAACCAACGCCGAATGGTGGCCAACGGCTCGTGAAACTTTTGTTCCTCATCATGGGGTACATCACCGGGGCTGATGACCTCGTGAACCCTTTCGATTGCGTGGTTCAGGGAAGCCCGGTCCAAATGCAGCCAGTTGCGCGGTAAACGGGACAAGCGGCTGGGAATTTTCTCCCGTTCACCTTCCGGGGTATCCTTTCCATCCAGGAGAAAAGGATCGATGGCAGTTACTTCGTCATTGCTCTTCTTGTCCGTATCGATGCCTACGATTTGGATCGAGCCGTTATCCAGGCGCTGCTTGAGATCGTCATCCAAACCGGAATCGGCAAGCGATTGCAGATTACGGCCCACCTTGATGCCGGTTCCTCCGGCCGCGATGATCAGCGCGGGAAAGTATTTGTTACTCATAGGACACCTCTAGGTATACAAGTTCAGGTAGACTAAGACGAAGCAAATCACGCCGACAATGAGCGAGAAGAACAAGGCGCGCGTTATCTTTCTGGAAATGAAGCGTTCGACGGGTATGTCTGATTTCTTTTGGCGGAATACCGCCAGGTCGCGTTCGAAATGCATGACTTGGAGTTTGAAAACGAGGCACAAAGCGGCAAAGCCGAGGGGGGCACTGAGCAGATAGGGTCCCCAACGTTCGATGGCATTGACGCTGATCAGCGGACCTACCACACATCCGGCAAATAAAAACAAGGCCACGTAGAAAAGACGGTCTCGAAAAAAGCGAACGGGTTTGGGCCCTGTCACGGTAGGTATGAAAAATACGATGAGGACCAACAGGGCCAAGGCACTGCCAACATAATGGATACGATAGGCAAGCGGGGCGTCGATTTCAAGATCGCGCTTGGTTTCCAACAGCACCTTGCCCTGAACAAGTTGCTGAACGAGAAGTTCATAGCCCTGAATATCGTAGTACTCGAAGGACTCGCGATAGGTCAGATCGACCTCTGCCTCTCCATTCCCTCCGGTCGTTGACACCCGAATAGGGTCAGGTGTGAGATTGGTGGCGGTCGCCTGCTTCAAGTCTTCCCTTTTGGCCCTCAGGATAAACTGTAACTCAGTTGTTTCGAAATCCGAGCCGGTTATGCTGACCCGGGTTCTCAGTACGAGGACTTTTTTGAAATTCAAAAAATCGAAAAGGAAAGGTTTTGCTTTGTGGATGGTCAATCGCGAAATAGGTATATTGTCTATCTCGGAAACCACAGGTGGAGTAAATGGCTCGATACTTTGTTCCGGTGTCAAAAAAAGCGTTTTTCTCTTGAAGTCATTTCGCAAGTTGAATGTATTAATGGTATGCAGATTAGAGCCTGGAGATAGGGTGATGGGATCGGGGAGCCAATCGGGGTCATACGGCAATCCCTGCTCATTCACGTTGACTTTTAAAGAGGTGAGTTCTACGGGAAACCAGTTGGGGTTAATGATATCCAATTCAAAATCTGGGAATTCCTCGCCACTTGCCACAAACTTTTCCAGTTTTACCTCTACCCATCTGGTCAAGCTGCGTGAAACATATTCGGCAAACTGGCGCCCGCCGGTATTACTGCTGCGCTCCTTGGCACTCAATCGCTCCTTGAGCAGGGTAACCGCATGCCCGGAGAGGGTATTGAATGCGGTCCGGTAATCCGGACTTTTTCTACTCATGTCGGGCTTGACATTCAGCAGAAACATGAAACAGCGGGGATTGGTACCGGTAAAGGTGGAACCCGCCGATCGTGCAAGCCTTGAAATAGAGTTTTCGATTTCACCGCGAACCCGGCTTAGGTTTTGGATAATTTCATTGTATGGATCGTGCACGAAATCGCCGGCGATCACGAAGATTTTAATGTCGTCAACGGCGCTGGACGTCTCCGGGTTGGCAATGTTTTCAATGCTTTGAAAAACCTGGTCCAGCCTGGTTTTCAGGTCGCCCCTGCGCGGCTCCTCGAACTCGTCGATAGCAGAACCCCAACTGTCCTCCGAGGCGCGTACCCCATCGGCTTTGGTTTGGATGGCCTCGCCGAAATTGAAAATGGAAATGCGATCATTGGTTTGCAAAAGACCGGCGTCCAAACTCAGGGCGCTGCGTAGCATTTCCGCCAACTGCTTACTTGCACGGTTTTCGTTCGTATTGACAATGGTCAACGAGTTGTCCAGGTAAAGATAGACCTCTTTCTTGGGCAGGGGCGCCTGATCCCCGCCTTGCGCGGGAGGGTCTTGGCAAAAGACTGGAAATACCGTGGCAAAGAGAGCAAGGTAAAGCATTGACCGTCTTATTTTTTTTAGCGTTATCTGCATAAACGCCTCCTATAAGATGAGCAATTGCCTCCAAGCAAAAAGAGGGCCAGGCGTTAAGTTTTTTGAAGCGTGGATATTACAGTTTCAAGTCAACGATTCTTGCGTACAGCTGTACAACAAGCAGCGGCAGTTGGACAGTGTCCGACTACCTTCGGTCTTTCCATTTGGCCTGATGGGAAAGCAGGGCTACGGCTCCCGATCGGGCGGGTCCTTTCATGAGAGACCCGGTTCAATACGGTTTTCTCAGTTGCCAAAGCCCTTAAAAAAAGTGCATTTGGACCCGGCATACAAGCGCACGATAAGATCTTGGTATCGTCGATACTCCGGGGTTAAAAGAGGGGTATCTTACCGGTCTTCGAGTTCTGAAGATTCTGGATCTAAGCAAACTACGAGATCTAACTCAATGAGGAAGACGGGCTTATAACTTGAACGCCAAACAAAGGGCGTGACAGACCAAAAGGATGGGACCACAGTCCCACCCTTGAAGCTTGCAGCTTGCAGCTTGTTAAACCTCCATAACCAGGGCGTCGGCGACCAGTTCGGCGATGTCTTTGGTTTGAATTTCTTCTTCCTTGTTTTTGTAGGTGACGCCGTCCTCGATCATGATGGTGCAGTAGGGGCAGGCCGTGGCGATGACCTTGGGGTTGTGTTCCAGGGCCTGTTCCACACGGGTTACGTTGATGCGGCTGCCGATGGTCTCTTCCATCCACATGCGGCCGCCGCCCGCGCCGCAGCACATGGACTTCTCGCGGCTCATGGCGAATTCGAACGGCGTGTCTTTGGTGACGCGGTCGATGATGTTGCGCGGGGCCTGGTATTCGTCGTTGTGGCGACCCAGGTAGCAGGGTTCGTGATAGATGACGCGCTCGAAATCGGCGCCTACCTTGATCTTGCCCTCTGCCAACAGCTTGTCGATGAGTTGCGTGTGGTGGATCACCTCGTAGTTACCGCCGAATTCGGGGTACTCGTTTTTCAGCGAGTTATAGGCATGGGGATCGCAGGTGACGATCTTCTTGACCTCGTATTCGTTGAGGGTTTCCACAAGGGTTCCGGCCAGTTCCTGGAACAGCATTTCGTTGCCGGCGCGGCGCACGCACTCGCCGGTGCTGCCTTCCTCGGCGCCCAGGATGGCGAATTTCACACCCGCCGCCTTCATGATCTTTACGAAGGAACGGGCCACTTTCTGGTTTCGGCTGTCGAAAGACTGGGCCGAACCCACGTAGAACAGGTAGTCCAGTTCCTTTACCTGCTCGGCGTCTTCCACCAGCGGCACGTCCTGGTCCTCGGCCCATTCGCCGCGTGTGTCGGGGTTCAGGCCCCAGGCGTTGGAGCAGTTTTCGTAGTTGTCGAAAGCGCCCTGCAACTCCTCCGGCACTTCGCCTTCCATCATCACGCGGTTCTGGCGCATCCTGTAGAACTTGCCCAGGTGCTCCAGTTCCAAGGGGCAGGAGGACTCACAGTAACCGCAGGTCGTGCAGGCCCAGAGAGTATCCTCGCTGATGATATCGCCCACCAGCGGCGGCAGCAGTTCCTCTTCTTCGATTTCCTCGACGGTTTTGGCCAGGGTATCCCGTTGCTCGATGAGATGGTGCTTGAGGCTGTCGTTGACCCATTTCAGGCTGAGAGGCTTGTCGGTGAGGAAGGTGGGGCAGGCTTCTTTGCAACGCCCGCACTCGGTACAGGTGAACACATCCAGCGCGTCCTTCCAGATGAGGTCCTTGGCCGTGGCGATGCCTACCTTCGGTTCCTCCTCGCTTTCGTCATCCTCGTCCATCAGGGCTTCCAGGTCCACCTTGGGCACCTTGTTCAGCGGGGACTTTTCACCGAAGAACAAAGTGGGCAGGGCGGTTACGATGTGGAAATGCTCGCCCATGGGGATCAGGACCAGAAACCCGAAGACGGTGAGAATTTGCACCCAGTAGAACAGGTGATAACCCAGTTCCAGCCAGTGGAGACCCAGCCCGGCAAAGATGGAGCCCAGGGTGCCGCCGACGAAGGCGAACTTCTTCTCGCCCTGAAGCATGGCCAGGGTTTCCTCCGAAGCTTCTTGGAAGTAGTTATTCTCCAGCAGGGCGAATTTAAAGCCGTCGTAGAGAAAATCGGTGACCATGATCGTCATGATCAGGGACAGGACCAGTATGGCCTCGCGGTTGGGTTCGAAACGGTTGGGTTTGATGACGAAGCGGCGATAGAAGGCGTAGCAGACGGCCGCGATCACCGCCAGTTCGGTCAGGTCTTTGATGGAGGCGTAGATCTCACCGGCCAGGGTGGGGTAGGCAAACGTCTCGTTGAAGGCAATGATGAACAGCTGAATCTTGCGAATCAGGAGGATGGTGAAGCCGTAGAAGATAATGGTGTGCATGATGCCCGGTTTCCAGTCGCCCTTGATCATACGGGATTGCAGGAAGCCCATGGTGATCACGCGCTTGATGCGGGCGCCGATGTCGTTTAACCGGTTATCCGGCTGCAAACTCTTCATAATGCGAATCTTGCGTGTCGTGAAATAGAAGAAACCGGCGAAAGAAAGCACAACGATAATACTGAAAAGAATGCCGTTCATAATCGAAACCATCCTTTGAATAAGTGAACTGAGGGCTTTGGTTGAAACGAGATGCCCAAGATTGGTGCGGACCCAAGCAACCATCATAAAGAGCACCGGCATGGGTGTCAAGCATCGTGCACCGTTTCGAACCGAAAAATGCCGTATTGCGGCATCGGCTAAACCATTGGTTCCGACGGGCCGAGAGCGAATAGAGAAAAAATGAACGAATGCTCACTCAGGGGCTGCCGCGACCGGGTAAACCAATCGTGCCCTTGCGCCGAATAATACAGGGGGACCCGCGTGGTCTTCCATCATTCAACGGCGAGTTTAAAATGGACCCTTGCTACGAACTGGTTGCCGATCGCATTACCCCTGAGGATTGGTCTGTCTTTTCCAAGCGTCTGCTGTTCGGCTTCAGGCAATTTCCCGAACAGTGGAACCTGGATGCCGATCTGACCGAGCGTTTGCTGCTACGGCTGCAATTCTACTTCTTCAATCCCGACAGGGTGGAGGGCCTCGCCGATAAACGCAATCGCGCCTGGGGTTTCATGCAATCCTTCCTTTGCGCCGAGTTCCCGCGCCGCTTCAACTTCCTGCGCGGCCGGGTGGAACGCGAGAAGCTGGACGACTGGGACCGCAAATTCGCCGACTTCGAGAGCCTGCTTTATGCTTCCAGCCTGCCCGAACGCATGCAACTGGAATGGCTGTCCAACTTCGACGCCCGACAGCGCTACGGCGAGGCTAAACGCGTTAAGGTGATCAAGAAAAAGGGTTTGGGCTTGACCTCCGAGCTATTGGGCGTCAATATCCTGATGCAGTGGGAAGAGATCAAGGCCCGCTATCGTTTCTTAATGAAGAAGAACCACCCGGACATCGGCGGCGACCCCGCCGTAACCCGGCAGTTGATTGCAGAATATGAACGTCTATGCCGTGAATCCGGCCGCAAATGAGGGATGCTGTGACTGAGCTTTTTAGAAAAACCCGTAATATCCACGCGGTGGGCCTGAACTATACCAAACACGTAGAAGAAATGGGCAGCCGCCTTGAAAAGGAGCCGGTGGTCTTCGCCAAAAGCCCGGCCTGCCTGACCTCTGCCGACGCCGTACACTTCCCCGACAGCCTGGGCGTCATTCATCACGAGGCCGAGTTGGTGCTGCGTTTGGGTCGCGATGTTCCCATGGGCAAATACCGAAACCTGGACTGTGTGAGTCATGTTTTCATGGGTATCGATTTCACCGCCCGCCACCTACAGACCCGCTACAAGCAGAACAAACTCCCCTGGCATCGCGCCAAGAACTTCCGCCACGCGGCCTGGGTCTTCCCCACCGAACCGGCCGATCCCAACGGCGACTTTACCTTCGAATTACGGGTCAACGGTAAACCCCGCCAACAAGGGGACAGCAGCCGTATGATCCATAGTTTCAATGACATCCTTGCCTTTATCAACCGGACCTTCGACCTGCACGAGGGCGACCTCGTCTATACGGGCACCCCGGCGGGGGTGGGACCGGTCAACAACGGAGATACGGTGCGGGTTACCTGTCCGCAACTGGCAACCGATCAAACCGTTACCGTGAAGATTTAGGAAGTTGTGTTCATACAATTTACGATCGATGAAATGAGAAGGAGTCCGCCCATGACAGACAAACCGGTCACCATCTACCACAACCCCCGTTGCAGCAAAAGCCGCCAAACCCTGGACCTGATCAAACGCAGCGGACACGAACCGGAAATCGTCCTCTACCTGGAAGATCCCCCTTCCGCGGAACGACTGTCCTCCATGGCCCGCGCCATGGGAAAAACCGCCCTGGAGATCACCCGCACCAAGGAAGCCTTGTTCAAGGAATTGGGCTTGAACAAAAAGGACGAGCGTTCCGAGGCAGAATGGTTCAAGCTGTTGGCCGACAATCCCAAACTGATCGAACGACCCATCGTGGTGCACGGCAACCAGGTGGCCATGGGGCGCCCCCCGGAAGATGTTCTGGACATCCTCTAGGAGGTCCGCCGCATGTTCCTACCCACGGGCCCGGAGAATACATCCCTGAGACGCAGGCCGGTTGTAACGCTGGGCATTATAGCCGTGCTGTTGGGCTTGTACATGATCCGGCTGCCGTTCAGCGAGCCGAACCTGGACGCCTTCAGGCTCGCGCTGGAATATCGCGCCTTTCGGCCCTACCTGAAGTCTGACGATGCTCACTTCGAACATATTTACGAGCAACTGAGCTACTGGGTCGCCGGCGAATTGGAATTGATGCCGGATAATGCCGATGTGCGGAATCGGGAACAGCAAAGGCTGAACAGCCTTGTGGCCGAGGGCATGAAGTCTTTCAATCAACGGCTGGTGACGCGCCTGGGCCTGGTTCCCTACGACCCTTCGCCCTGGGGCCTGGTAACCTATATGTTCGTGCAGCCGGGTTTGATCGGGTTGCTGATCAACCTGTTTTTTCTGTACATCACGGGTCCCCATTTGGAAGACAGGTGGGGGCGGCCCTTCTTCGCTGTCTTCTGGGTGCTGGGCGGCGTCGGCGCGGGTGTCCTGTTCATGATAACCTATCCCGACAGTTGGCAGGGGGTGATCGGCGTTTCCGGCGCGGTTTCGGCCGTGATCGGCGCCTACACGGTGCGTTATCCAACCAATCGCATCCGCTTCAAGATCCTGATCCACCTGCCCGGCAACCCGGACCTGCTGATCAGCCCCGGCGTCCTGTTCCCGGCCTGGTACCTGATCAACTTCGGCATTCAGTACGTGCGCACGGTACATTTCAACGAATACCCGGTGTCCGGTTATCTGCCCTATGTCATCAATCTCTGGGGTTTTGCCTTCGGCGCGGTCGTTGCCGGCGTGATTCGCATCTTCAAGCTGGAGCCCCTGCTTTACCAAAGCCCGTTCGAAAAACTGCCCGAGGATCAACAATTGCATATCAAGATCGACGACGCGCTGGCGGCCAATAAAACGGAAGACGCATTCAACCTTCTGCGCGAGGCCTGGACCAGATTCCCCAAGGATCGCGATTTCCAACTTCAGTTTTGGGACCAATCGGTGCGCATGCAGCGCGAGTCGGAGGCCGAGGCGGCCGGCAAAGACCTGATCCATCACCTGGTGGAGCAAGGCAACTACGAAAACGCCGTCTACCATTGGACGGAGTACACCAGGGCTTTCCCCGGCGATAATATCGTTCCGGCCAGGGTGGCTGACCTGACCCATGGCCTGCTTTCGATCGAATTTCAAGACGAGACGCGGGAGGTGCTGCGCTATACCTTCCGCCACCAGGGGCAGACCGCCGATATCCGCGTCATGATCAACCTGGTGGAAACCGCCTCGCTGACCGATCCCCAAGCCGCCCTGGAAGGCATCGCGGTCTTGCGCCGTCGCGGCGACCTGGCCGACGAGGAAAAGGCGCGACTCGATGAGTTGGAAAAGGACGCGACCTTGTTGGCGCCCGCGGCAAAGGAACGAAGCGAGACCATTGAATTGAGCAAACCGGTGCGCGGACAGACCATGATGGAAGATCCCTACTCGAATACCATGATCCGCACCTTGCGCGTGACGCGGGCCCAAATGCGCGCACTGACGGATGAGGGCCCGCGCATCAAGCTGGCGGACGGTCGCGAGATGGTGGTGGGTTTCGCCAAAATCAAGGCAATGACCGCGGCTGCCGTTCGACCGATCGACGGCAAACCCTACCTGGTCATGGACCTGATGGCCGACGACCCCAATCAGGACAAGCCCGCGCATGCCGTCCTGAGGCTGGACACGCGCTCGTTCGACCCGCGCCGCGTGGTGAAAGAGGAGAAACCGGCACAGGCCATGCGCCGCATCATCGAGATCATCCTTCACAAGGCGGCGGCCAGGCCCCTTCCCGACCGGGCCCAGATTCTGGGCGCCCGCTTTCCCAGCTATCCCTCGATCGATGAGTTGGAGCGACAAATCTACGGCGTCGTTTCCGGTCGATAAAGGACCCTGACCGATTCTATCGGGCGGCTATCAAGCAAGGCGTTTATTCAAACCATGATTTGTAACCGGCAGGTGTCGCCTGGAAACGATCTATGCTAGACTCATGCTGACTTCATTGAGGTGTGATGCATGTATCTGCTGGGAATCGAGATCCAGAATATACGCTCTATAAAAAGCTTCTCTTGGCGCATCCAGCCCGAACAGGCGGCCGGATGGCATGTCATCCTCGGCGTCAACGGATCCGGTAAGTCCAGCATCATGGGCATGCTGGCCATGACGCTGGTGGGTCCGGTGGAAAGCATGGCCATTCGCCAGGATCTCAATACCTGGCTCACTCAAGGTCAACCCTACGGTTCCTGTGAGATCATCATTACACCGGAACGTGGTTTCGACAAATACGCAAAGAGCGGGAAAACAGTTTGGAAGCAAGAGCTGGAAGCCGGGATTTCCTTTACACATTTTCCTTCATCCGGTGTTTTAAAGCGTATCCCGGGTCGTACCAACATGAGCACCAAAAAGAAGTACCGCCCGGAACCTGATCGGCACATATGGGGTACCGGTAAAGGATGGTTCTCGGCTTCATTCGGTCCCTTCCGCCGGTTCAGCGGTGGTAACCGCGAATATGAAAAACTGTTCTATCAATTCCCCAAGTTGGCGCCCCATCTTTCCATCTTCGGTGAGGATGTCGCTTTGACCGAATCCCTGACCTGGCTGATGAGTCTGAACCACCGCTTATTGGACTACCGCAGCAGGGGAATCGACGAAAGCGAAACCGTGGATCGGTTTTTGACCGGTATCATTACCTTCATCAATGACAGCGAGTTTCTCCCCAATCGGGTCAAACTCAAACAGGTGACGTCCGATCGGGTGGAGTTCGTCGACGGCAACGGCTGCACTTTGCCCGTTGTCGATCTGAGTGACGGCTACCGCTCCGTTTTAAGCCTGACCTTCGAGTTATTGCGCCAACTGGAAATTTGTTACGGCGCTGAGCAACTATTCGATCCCAATGACCCCACCAGGGTCCGGGTCCCCGGAGTGGTCCTGATCGATGAAATCGATGTCCACCTGCATCCGACCTGGCAGCAGAAAATCGGTCGTTGGTTCCGCCGACACTTCCCTAAGATCCAATTCATCGTCACTACGCATAGTACTTTCGTCTGTCAAGCGGCAGAGGTGGGAACGGTTTGGAAATTAGGCGCGCCGGGAACTGATGAAGGAGTACGTCAGGTGACCGGTGGGGAACTGGACCGGTTGATTTACGGGAATATTTTGGATGCCTATAGCACCGGCTTGTTCGGGAGTAACAACACCCGTTCTCCCGAATCGGAAGCCAAGCTGCGCCGACTTGCCGAATTGAACCTGAAGTCCCTGGAAGTAGATTTGACTGAAATGGAAAAAAGTGAGCAAGACCGATTGCGCAAGATCTTCGCCACCGAACCCAATCCAGGGTTTGCCTCATGATTCCGCTGCCGAATCGAGACCTTTCTCCCGACGCAACCGGTTGTCTGAAAGAGTTGCAGGACGATGTCAACGGTGAGCCGTCGTACGCCGAGCAAGTCGCTCGAGCCAAAACTATTTGGAAAAACAAGAACAGTCCCGCAAGGAAACCTTGTTTCGATCATATCGGAGCAACCCTGACCGAGATGTGCCGGGGGGCGCGCCGATGCGCCTATTGTGAAGATTCCCTGGCCGATGAGATCGAGCATATCAAGCCCAAGGATCTCTACCCGGAATCAGCCTTTGTTTGGGAAAATTACCTGTATGCCTGCGGTCCCTGCAATGTGGCCAAGAGTAACAAGTTCTCTGTTTTCAAGCCCGACACCGAGGAACCGGTTCTCATCACCAGGGCGCGTAATGCTCCCGTCGTTCCGCCGTTAAAGGGGGAACCGCTGTTCATTGACCCACGTCGGGAAGACCCCATGGAATTCATGCGTATCGATGTGCTGGGCACCTTTCTGATGTTGCCCAAGGGACGTAAAGACAGCGAGGATCGAGAAGAACGCCTTCGCTACCTTCGGGCCGAGCGTACGATCTCCGACCTGAAGCTGGAGTCGGGAACCGCGGGTCATCTTCCTCTAGCCAGGAAACAGGCCTACCGCAACTTTAAGACCAGACTCGGAGAAATCATTGCCATGATCGAGGAAGGCAAGGACGTAACGCGAGATATCGACGAGTTCAAAGCCATGGACCATAGATCGGTGTGGATTGAAATCAAGCGGTCCAGGCGAGCCTTGCCGGACTTTGAAGTACTTTTTCAAAAACATCCCGAGTCCTTGAACTGGTAGCTTGTCCCGTTGGATTCACCCTGTTTGGCGCTCTGAAAAACTAATGGGTGAAGTAAAGTTGAAAGATGCCGACATGATGGAAGTAACGAATTTCGTACGATCCGAGTGGAGGAGTTGGCATGACCGATCGTTACCTGGTTTACTCAATCGCGTCCTACGATTACTACCGCAACCAGTTGTGCGCCCGTGAAGAATTCGACGCGGGACGGCTGGAACGCGTCGTCTTCCCCGACGGCGAGCGCTACCAACGGTTGACCGGCAGGGTGCGCGGCGAGGACGTCGTTTTGGTGGGCGGCACCGGCAACGATGTGGACACCCTGGAACTCTACGACCTGGCTTGCGGCATCTCCCACTACGGCGCCAACAGTCTTACCGTGGTGGTGCCCTACTTCGGCTACAGCACCATGGAGCGCGCCATTAAATCGGGCGAGATCGTGACGGCCAAAACCAGGGCCCTGCTGCTCTCCTCCATTCCCGAGGCGCGGACCCACAATGAAATCGTGCTGGTGGACCTGCATACGGCCGGTACGGAACACTATTTCGAGGGCCATATGCGGCCGTTCCACATCTACTCCAAGAAGCTGATCATCGACCTGATCAGCGAGTTCGATACTTTCCCGGACAATCTGGTCCTGGCTTCCACGGACGCGGGCCGCGCCAAGTGGGTCGAGAGCCTGGCCAACGAGATGGGCGTTCCGGCGGCCTTCGTCTACAAGCGTCGCATCAGCGGCAGCGAAACCGAGGTGCGCGGCATCAACGCCGATGTCAAGGGCAAGCACGTGGTGATCTACGACGACATGATCCGCACGGGCGGCTCGCTGATCAAAGCGGCCAGGGCCTACAAATCGGAAGGCGCGGACAAATTGACGGCCATCTGCACGCACGGCATCCTACCCGGCAACTCGATCAACAAATTAAGGGACTGCGGCCTCTTCGACAAAATCTACGCCACCGACACCCACCCACACTCCAGGGAACTGGCGGATGCCTGCGAGGACGGCTTCTTCGAGGTCCGCTCCATGGTCCCCAACATTGCCGACTTCCTCCTCCGCATGGACCGCGAGGGTTTTTAATCCCTGCCGGAAAGGCCGCGCTCGACCCGGCATGGGTACGCAATCGACTCAAGCTGCCTGCTATCAACCCCGAGACTTACGCTTCGCCACGGGGCTACCGGGTGATCGCCGCGAACCTCCGGGCCAAAAAACGCCGCATAGTGGGATTTGAAGGAAGGACCGGTCGGCGACCGGTCCGGTGTGTTATCGGGTCGCAACAGATCAACAGGCACAGATGACGTACTGGTTGGTCCACCATTCAGTAGGGCAGTTAAAGGGATAGGAAAAAGGGACACCGCCCTTCACTTCCTTTGTTGCCGTTTTGAAACTTTTTACTTTCAAATCTTCCAATTTAAGCGCTTTAGGCATTATTTATCCTCCAAAAAGTTGATTGACAACGCCGCCCCATTCGACAAGCGCTCTATTTTGGGCCGCTGTCGAATGATGTTTCCGATTCATCGGCGAAGTTTGGCCTGACACTATCATGTAATTATTTTTTTCGCCACCCTTATTCACCATTTTTGCGGGGTTTACCCCCTGGGCGCGCATGCACCCTGCATGCCCTTCCTTGGGCCTGCACGACTTGCCGGCTCGGTTGCAATTTTAACGATATGGCGCTCAAATCGCCTCGTCTCGCCCGGAGAGCGATCCTCGGGTTGCAGGATGCGCGCGCGTACGCCCCGGGGGCGCCGGGCCGGGACACTCATGATCTGGCTCCGATGGGCAGCGCATCGAGCCAAACCTGATGCTTCAGTATATTAGCAACGCTTGCCGCAGCCTACTTTAGCCGACGGAGATTTCGGTTTTTTCTCACAAGAGGATTCCCAATCACGGGGCGTCCCCAGGCAACCCATTTCGAAGTTATCTTTGAGCCAGAGTATGAAGTCGGATGCGCTTTCATTTTTACGGTATTTGTATGCTCGCCCTTGTTTGATTAAGTCATGAAAAGTATCGGGAACCTCTTCGGCATCTTTCCCAAAGTAATAAAAGAAGGAGCTGATGAATACCCGTGGGTGTTTTGTGTCTTTTTTATGAAGTCTTCATGCTCATGCCCAACCGACCGCACTTTCCTCCATTTATTATTTTCTCTGTAGTAGATATTGTCTCCGCACCGCTCCTTCAAATCACCTTCAATTATAGGTTTTTTATTTTTGAAGCGAGGATCATGGAAATAATCATCGAAGTCAAGGATTTCGGTGATTCTCATTGCAAAAATCAGTTTATTCCCTGTGGCCTTGTTGGACCAACCGACAATCCAGTCGTCCGGCACCACTTTTGCGCCCATATGATTGGGCGTACAGGCTGCAAGGGTGCAGTAGCCCCAGAAAGGATTGGGTGCAAAGCCTGAATCATGTGTCACCACGTAAGAGAGGATGCGCACTTTTTCTGTCATGATAAGCGACCTCGCGTTCTGAATCACTGATTATCTTGGCATTATAACTGGAGTTACTACTCGGGATCAATCGATCAGATCCGCAAGGATTGCTCGCTCATGCGGCGGCAATGCCTTCGCATGCCAAAAGGGAATCGACGAGGTCTGGCTTCTTCATCCGGGGTCGGTCGACAACTTCCAGGTCGCGGGCGAGCTTTCGCAGCTCCGGCACTTTCTTTTGCTCAAGAATGGGGCGTACGTCCATGGAGCACCTCGGTTCTGATGGGTTTGGTTCATCATACACGCATGAGGCGGCGAGCAGTTTCCGGGGCAGGGATGTTATCATTAACGAAATTCGAGGCGCCCCTGCCGGCATAAGGACTTCAGCATGGAATTAACAAAGGGTCTCATCGTTCAAGATCCCTGGTGCTCGCTCATCCTGGCGCCCGAAAATCCGAAGTGCTGGGAGATCCGCGGTAGCTCTTGCAACATCCGAGGCCGCATCGGCATCATCAAATCGGGGACCGGGATGGTTTTTGGGGTCGCGACGCTTGTTGACGCGTTTCCCGTCACGTTGGAAGACCTGGCCGCCAACATCGACAAGCACAAGGTCGAGGACCCGACCACGATCACTTACCGAAAACCTCATGCCTGGGTGTTGGAAGACCCGATTTGTTTTCGACAACCCATTCCCTCGAATCACAAACGAGGTGCGGTGATTTGGCCGGATTTGCGCCTGGTGGTACCTGATGAGGTTCTCCCATGGCAACTGTAAGAAGATTGCAGGTTCTTCTTTATTGGCTCTTTCTTTTCCAACACTCCGTTTTTGCACAAGTATTTCTTCCTATCCCCGGCACCGAGGGGAAAGAGATTAGGAGTATCCAAGAGTTAGGCGGCGCCGTTTGGCTCCAGACGAATGAAGGTGCGTACCGGTGGGCGAATGGGAACGCCGCCCTCGTGGAGGGCACCGAGAGGAAAGTGGTCAGGGTTATCCAAGAGTTAGGCGGCGCTGTGTGGCTCCGGACGAATGAGGGTGCGTACCGGTGGGCGAATGGGACGGCCACCCTCGTGGAGGGCACCGAGGGGAAAGGGATCGGGAATATCCAAGAGTTAGGCGGCGTTGTTTGGCTCCAAACGGGCGATGGTGTTTACTGGTGGGCGAATGGGAAAGCCACTTTGGTTAAGGGCACTGAGGGGAATTATATCAAGAGAATCCAAGAGTTAAGCGGCGCCGTTTGGATCCCGACGGGCGAGGGTGCGTACCGGTGGGCGAATGGGAAAGCCACTATTGTTGAGGGCACCGAGGGGAAAAAGATCGGGAGAATCGAAGAGATAGGCGGCGCCGTTTGGCTCCAGATGACCGCCGGTGTATGCCGGTGGGCGAATGGGAAGGCCACTTTGGTAGAGGGCACCGAGGGGAAAAGGTTTGGGAGAATCGAAGAGATAGGCGGCGCCGTTTGGCTCCGTACGGCCGGCGGTGTATACCGGTGGGCGAATGGGAAGGCCACTTTGGTAGAGGGCACCGAGGGGAAAAGGTTCGGGAGAATCGAAGAGATAGGCGGCGCCGTTTGGCTCCAGATGGCCGGCGGTGTATACCGGTGGGCGAATGGGAAAGCCATTTTGGTTGAGGGCACCGAGGGGAATAGGTTCTGGAGAATCCAAGAGTCAGGCAACGCCGTTTGGCTCCGGACGACCAAGCGTGCGTACCGGTGGGCGAATGGGAAGACCACTTTGGTTGAAGGCACCGGGGGGAAAAGGATCGGGAGTATCCAAGAGTTAGGCGGCGCCGTTTGGCTCCCGACGACCGGCGGTATGTTTTGGTGGACGAATGGGAAAGCCGCTCTCGTTGAAGGCACCGAGGGGAAAGAAATCAGGAGTTTCCTAAAGATAGGCGACGCCGTTTGGATCTATACGAGCGGCGGTGTGTTTCGGTGGACGAATGGAAAAGCCACTCTCGTTGAAGGCACCGAGGGGAAAGGGGTTGGGAGAATCCAAGAGTTAGGCGGCGCCGTTTGGCTCCAGACGGACGAGGGTGCGTACCGGTGGGCGAATGGGAAGACCACTTTGGTTGAGGGTACCGAGGGGAAAGGGGTCGGGAGTATCCAAGAGATAGGCGGCCTCGTTTGGCTCCAGACGGACGAGGGTGCGTACCGGTGGGCGAACGGGAAGACCACTTTGGTTGAGGGTACCGAGGGGAAAGGGGTCGACAGTATCCAAGAGATAGGCGACGCCGTTTGGCTCTCGACGAACGAGGGGGCGTACCGGTGGGCAAATGGGAAGACTACTTTGGTTGAGGGCACCGAGGGGAAAGGGATCGACACTATCCAAGAGATAGGCGACGCCGTTTGGCTCCAGACGACCGGCGGTGTATACCGGTGGGCGAATGGGAAGGCCGCTTTAGTTGAGGGCACCGAGGGGAAAGGGACGTTTAGTATCCAAGATTTAGGCGGCGACGTTTTCTTCACGACCGAAGACGAAGATGCATTCGTGATATTCGAGGCAGCCTCTCTCTCCTTTACTCCACCTAAGATCAACCTCAGTGGTCCTCTTGTTCCGCAATTCAATTATCAAGGTCTTCCGCACAGGGTTCAGAACCCAAACTTGGTGGCAATTGTTACGACTAGCGAGGAACAATTTAAACGCGACAAAAATGACATGAAAACCTGGCAATATCCGGACAGGATAAACGTTGAGTTAAAGCCGGGTTGGAATAGGCTCCACTGGTTTGTGAAAGATCGATGGGGAAACTGGAATGAGGGCGTTCACCCGGTCTGGATTTGGCCAAGGGGAAAAGCCCTGGCCATTCTTGGGGGGACGTTCTGGTTGGTGCTGTTGCTCCTTATCTTACTCCTAGCTCCCCACGTCACCTATTGCCACCAACTCCTCATGAACCCTTTCCTGCGTAAGGTCGGCTCCTTCGGCCTGGTTCCCCTCTTCATCTCGGTCTTCCCGCCCTGCCGCCGGCACCTCCTGAAGCGGTACCACCGTGCCATACGCGGGGAGGGTGACTTTGCCCAATGGCGTGACCGCTTTATCATTCCAGAGGATCGCTTCCTGCCTAATCGCTTCGGCGCCGATCTGGACCGGAGCCGCGCCCTGTTTCTTCAGGGTCAATCCGGTATTGGGAAAACCTCCTTTCTACAATTCTTGTCCTACCGGTACGCGGCGGGGGTGATCGACCGCCCCAAACGAGGCGTCCCCGTCTTCGTTCCCCTCAAGATCTACCAGCAGTCCAAACCGGAGGAGATGGTCCTGGAACAGTTGGAAAAATATGGTCTCTTGACAGACACCTCGCTCAACAACTGGTTGTTGAAACAGGGCGGCTTCCTGATCTTTTTCGATGGGTTGAACGAAATCGACGACCCGGCCAAGCGGCTTGCCGTCAGTAAGTTCATTGACCGGTACCGCCTGGTGAACTGTTTCGTGGTGAGTTCCCAAAAAACCTACACCGATTTCAAACTTCAAGAAGTGCCCTTGGTCCGCTTGACGCGGGACAAGATCCTGGCGTTTCTCCAAGCAGGCCTGGAGAACGAAGACCCGGAGGCGATCACCGCGGACTTCGACGCCTCGATGTGGACCCTGTACGGCATCCCCCACAACTTGGAAATGGGCATCCGGGTTTGGCGCTCCCGCCGGCGATTCCCCGCCAATCACCAGGAACTCTTCGGCGCGGTATTGGACCCCATCTACGACCGTTGGCAAGAAGCCGGTGAAGGCAGCTATACGGCAACCTTGGAGGCCCACGCGTTCCACATGATCAGCACCGGGGAGCATCGGTTCGATCCGACCAAAACCCTGCCGGCCGGCATCCGGCAGGCGCTCCTTGAAAATAAGATCCTGGTGCAGCGAAACGAACAAGTGCTTTTCGTCCACGACCTGGTGCGGGCGTCCCTGGCCGCGCGGTACCTTCAACGAGAATGGCGAACGGTGTGTCAAGCCGCCGACTTGACGCTCAATCAAAACTGGCTACCCATGCTGGAACCCCTGACAGCGGTTTTGGACAAAGCCGAGTGCCGTGAGCTAACCTTCCTGGTTCTTGAGAAAAGCGTCGATCTGGCCCGGGATGTGTTCAAACACCTACATCAAAACTACCCTGATAAATGCCGATCCTGGAAATCGGAATTCGAAGCCAGGTTAGGGGCAGCCTTGACGCGGGAAGATACGCGGGCGCCGGAATAAAATTCGAGGACGTCCAGGGTTGGTGTTCATTCTTGACCCATCCCGTAATGTCTTGCATGACCATCCGCGCAATCGACTCAAGCCGGCGGATTGGCTCGATTGCACAGGTGCGCAATGGACTCAAGCCGGCGGATTGACTCGATTGCACAGGTGCGCAATGGACCCAAGCCGGCGGATTGACTCGATTGCACAGGTGCGCAATCGACTCAAGCCGGCGGATTGACTCGATTGCACAGGTGTGCAATCGACTTAAGCCGGCGGATTGACTCGATTGCGCAGGTGTGCAATTTTGTCAAGAAATTGATATATCAGGCTGCACACATCTTGAAGTTGTGCTATCATTGTTGAATCCGGGTGACACAAGGAGAACGGCCATGACCCATATCGATACAGCCGTCAACCTGATCCGTTCAGGCGACACCGATGGTTTCCGCGAATTACTGGACCAAAACCCCGAGCTTGCCGGGGCCAAAGACGCCCAAGGCGTTTCCTTATTGATGCAGGCCGTTTACAACCGTCGCACCGATCTTGCCGGCATGGTGGCTGATCGGCTCGAACAATTGGACATTTTCTCTGCCGTTTCCCTGGGCCGGGTCGAGGCCGTCAAGGCGCTTCTGGCCGAGGACCCCTCATTGGCTGATGCCGTCGCCCCGGATGGTTTCGCACCGCTTCACCTGGCCTCTTTCTTCGTCGGCGAGGCGGTTATGACCTGCCTGCTGGAAGCCGGCGCCCGGGTGGACATCCAGGCTCAAAACCCCATGAAGGTGTTTCCGCTGAACAGCGCGGTCGCTTCCGGCCGGCTTGAATGTGTCGAAGCGCTCCTGGCTGCCGGCGCCGATGTCAACGCCCCGCAGCAACAAAACATTACCCCCCTGATGAGCGCCGCGGCCGGCGGTCACGAGGCCGTTCTTCGCCTGCTTTTGGAACGCGGCGCCGACAAAACCACGCAATCGGATGACGGCCATACCGCCGCCGATTACGCCCGGGAGCTCGGTCACGAACACCTGGCCGACCTGCTGGAGACAAGCGCCTAAATTGTTCGTCAAGCCCTGGCGAGGGATGCCGACAGTTTTCATGTGAGTCGTCAACATCCAACACATGAGGTCGCCATGTCCGGTCTATTTTCTCACCTGGAAGATTTTTTTGAAGGTAGCGATAAAAAGACATCCTATAAGTACAATTACGCCTACCTGCCGCCCATCTCCATGATTCAGAAGGTCCCCTCCGGGGATGTCGCGGCAGCCTGGCTGGGGATGGCGGCTGTCAGTCAGTTGAAAATCACCGTCAACCTGCTGGCGATTGCCCACGATGCCAAGGCCGAGGACCTGGACGCCAAAGTGGATCAGTTGGACAAGCGTCGCGGGAAAATGCCGCACCTGGCTTTTATGTTGGAAGTCGCCGGCCTGTTTCGGGAGATCGCGAAGGAAGCGGAGCAACTGGGCGCGCACTTGATCGAGGATATAGACCATCTGCTGGTAGAACTCACCAAACCGAGCACCAATATTGTCATTGTTTTGCTGGATATCATTCTGGCTTTTCAAAACCAACTCCTCAAAGACATGTTCTTCGAGCAAATGCCTTCCCCCGCCGCTTTTGACGATTTGTTCATCACCCTGGATCGTCCCAAGGTCAGCGAAACCTGGTCGAAGGACGAAACCTTTGCCGACCTGCGCGTGGCGGGTCCTAATCCGGTGGTTTTGGAGCGCATGACCCAACCCCTGGAGAACTTTCCCGTAACCGATAAGATCTTCAAGAAGGCCATGGGCGGTTGCGATGACCTGTCGACCGCCATGAGTCAGGGCCGTGTCTATGTGGTGAACTACAGCGCCTTGGAAGGCCTCTTGACCGGTAGTTTCATGGGACCGCAAAAATACCTGGGCGCTCCCATCGCCATGTTCGCCGTGCCTGAATCCGGTGACGACAAACGCCTGAAACCCGTGGCCGTTCAGTGCGGGCAAACGCCCGGGCCCGACTTCCCCATATGGTCGCCGGCTCAAGAGCCGGGCACCTCGGATGCCTATGCCTGGGAAATGGCCAAGATCTTTTTCAACGCTTCCGACGGCAATTTCCACGAGGCAATCGCTCACCTGGGTTGGACGCATATGGTGGTCAGCCCCTTTTCCGTGGCAACGCCGAATCAGTTGGGCAAAAACCACCCGGTGGGCAGGCTCCTGTTGCCCCACTTCAAGGGTACTTTTTCGATCAACAACGCCGCGGCCAACAGCCTGATCTATTCCGAGGGGATTATCGACCAGATCATGGGCGGCACCATCGACGCATCCCGAGCCGTGGCGGCGGCCGGTTGCCGGCAACGCACGCGTCATTTTGAAGAAGGGTACCTGTCGTATCGGCTGAAACAACGCGGCGTAGACGACACGCAAGCACTGCCCTACTATCCCTATCGCGACTGCGCCCTGCTGGTTTGGAACGCAATCGATCAATGGACGGCCGATTACCTGCAACTGTGTTACCCCAACGAGGACGACCCCGCCAAAGACGAACCCCTACAAAACTGGTTGGCGGAACTGGTCGCCCATGAAGGCGGCCGCGTGGGGATGATCGGCCAGGACGGCGCTATCAGAACGCGAAGCTATCTGCAAGGCTTGCTGACCATGGTGATCTTTACCGGCAGCGCCCAGCACGCCGCGGTCAATTTCCCTCAATTGGGCATTATGAGTTACCCGCCTGCCATGCCCCTGGCCGCTTATGCGCCCCCGCCTGCCGCCGGCAAAACCTATACCGAGAAGGATGTTGCGGCCATCCTGCCGCGCAAGGCCCAGGCGGTGATTCAAATGAACACGGGAACACTGTTGGGCGGGCTGTATTACACGCGGTTGGGACAGTACCAGCCGAACTATTTTAAAGATCCGGCTATTCAAAAGGCGCTTGCCTCATTCCAGGAGAATCTGAATTCCGTCGAGGAACAGATCGAAAAAACCTACCCGGAATACCCCTACCTTTTGCCAAGTCAGATCCCGCGGAGTATCAACATATAAGCGGCTCGGCTGTCGGCGCAAAGGTATTTTTACGGCTCTTCCGGTTTTTGGGGGACGGCCCTGCGAGATCTCCTCATCCTGGGATTCGATGATGATCAAGTCGGCAATGCTTTGGGGCCGTCTTCGTGAAGAAAGTAGAGATGGCAAGGTTGTCTATGAAGGTCCCGGTGCGCCCTCGAACCTGGAGGGAAACGGAACCCAGGTACGGATAAAAGGCTCTTAAATGTACATCTGCTCATACCAGGCACGGATAAGCTCCAAAAAGAATCGGAGGAAGACCCTGGTCTGAGGATGGTTTTCAATGAAATGTTATTATGTCTTGCCTAATTGACTCCAGGTATTCTAATATATTTTCACGAGTAATTATCCTCGATTCTGGATTTCCCTTGCTCCCATTTGCTTTGCTACTGAGGGTAGTTCCTCAAATCTTCTAATTTAAGGTGATATATGTTGAGAAAAATGAGTTTATGCCTGACGATGGTTCTGGTTTTGGGCTTCGGTCTCTCTCAATGGAACGTTTATGCTTGCCTTGACGGTTTAGTCCTTGGCGAAACGTGTTGCCCTGCCTCCCATCAGGGCCAACCCTTCTTAGTCGCTGTCGATACATGCAACGGCCTTCACGATTGCTACTATGGCACGGCCTATCAATACAGCTTCCAGTTCAACTGTCCTACCTACTAGATGCCGTCGAAACGGCGTCCAGGTGCGGATAAAAGGCTCCCAAAAATATGTCGTCGTCACGGAAGCAGAGTGAGCAAACCATCAATTGCTTTGACGTGCAATTTCCCAAGCTTTATCCGCACCTGCTCTTAACCGGAAAACAGAAAACGATTCACCTCTGCCTGCAACTCGCGTTATGCTTCGATACAGGTTTCAGTCTTTACAAGGATTGAAGCCAAGTTCCCATTTTGCTTAGACGAGGTATTCTATGAAGCTGAAACTGAAAGATATCGAAGTCAAATCGTTTGTAACCAAAGAGAACAGCGTCACCGGCGGCGCATTAGCACCCTTCACCAAAATCCCCTGCAGCGCGATCGATGCCTGCCCCTCGGCCTGGATCTGTCCGGTAACCCAGCCGCAACCCTGTTTCTTCACCGGACCCGGCTGCGCCTGAACAAACGCGGCGACAGGTCTCCTGTCGCCGCTTTCAATGGGACGTTTGACCCAAATCCGTTGACATTTTCAAAACCGGTCCGTGCTCAGGTCCCGTTTCGGTTACAGCCTTTGGCTTGCATCCCGGCTTCCGATGAGCCAATAATGAAGTATGTTGCGAATTGACAGGGAAACGGCCGCCCGCTTTCTTACGGCCCATCACAATCTGAACCAATTTTGCTTCGAGCCGACCCGAGAAGGCGTGCACGGATTGTTGCGTCGTTTGCGCTGTCTGCAATTGGACCCGCTCTCGCCCATGGGCACCAGTCCCGATATGGTGGGCATGGCCCGCATTCGCGGTTTCAAGGCCGGCGATTGGCACCGGTTTCTGGTGCCCGGCCTGGCTTTTGAACACTGGGCCAAGGAGCGCTGCCTGTTACCGGATCACGCCTTTCCCTATTACCGGGACTTCGCACCCTCCGTCAAGTGGGCGCGGATGAAGACTCACAAGCAGCGCGTCCCCGCCGAGGTGATTGCCGATGTGCTGGCCGAGGTCCGCGAGCGCGGTCCTCTTGCGCCCAAGGAATTCCAGGACCGGGGCGCCGTGGAACCGTTGGACTGGAGCGGCTGGAAGGGTACCGGCAAAATGACCACCATGGCGTTGGAAATCCTCTGGACCCATTGCGAAGTGGTGGTTGCGGGCAGGCGCAAACGGGAAAAGGTCTACGATGTCCCCGAGCGCGCCATGAAACACGTATTCGATCAGCCGGGGGGGGATTTCCAGCGCTTCGCCCTGCTGGAACGCGTGGAAGCCGCGGGTTTGTTGAATCACAATACCGGCCCCCACTGGTCCACCATCGACAAGGTGCGCAAATCGGACCTGCCGCACGAACTGGCCGAAGAGGGCCTGATCGTGGAGGTGGAAATCGAGGGCGATAAACGCCGATACTGGGCTCCCGCCGATTTCCTGGAGCGTCCCGTGCCGGAAACCGATCAGCACATGCGCATCCTGGGACCGCTGGACCCCTTCCTTTGGGACCGCAAACTGATTCAGCATGTCTTCGGCTTCGAATACATCTGGGAGGTCTACAAACCGGCTGACCAACGCCGCTGGGGCTGGTATGTCTGTCCGCTGTTGCATAAAGGGCGCCTGGTGGGTCGGCTGGAAGGCCGGATTCAGGACAACTGCCTACAGGTTCACAATCTGTGGTCCGAGCCCAAAACGCGTATCAACCGCACCGCCTTGAAAGCGGCTTTAAAACGCCATACCAAAGCCTGCGGCGCGGAGACCTTCTCGTTGCCCGACCGGGTTTCCTGAACCGGCGAGCCGGGGATCATTCGGGGATATTTTTGTAGGGCGGCAGGTAGGACGCCGCGTCGGGTTTTCGATAAAAATCCTTGGGAAGGGAAGGGTTGAACACAAGCGAGCGAAGGGTTTTCAAGCGCGAGCGCGACTCCATACGGTGGGGCAATAACACGCCGTTGATCGGACGGTAATCGCTAAGGTCATAGACGAAAGCCCGTTGCGGCCTGTCGGCGCGATATCGGCTCCAATAGCGGGCGCGGCGGATGAAGTGGTCCTCGTCCACCCATAAATCGACCAACAGGCTGCCGTCCTTGGGGTGAAGCAACCGGACCACCTTATGGGTCTTGCCGTCGATCGTTTCGTCAGTCATTTCGGCCATGGGATAATCGGTTTTCACCAGGATTACCGGCAACTCCTGCAACCAGAAACGGATCTGCTCCTTATCGCTGCCGCGCTGCACCATGCCGCCGTGTTTCCCGGGTCTGTCGGTCCATTCCCAATGACCGTCGAAGCCTGAATGTTTCGGTTCGCCGGAACCACGCTTGACGCGGACCGACCTTCCCGAGACCAGGTGATAGGTGGTTTCCAGGTTCCAAGCCAGGCCTCGTTTGTTTTCTACCTTCACAATCGTCTGATAGTCGGCGACATCCATTAACTTTTCCGCACCCAGGGCCCGGCGAAAGGCTTCTCCGATACGGCGCCCCTCTTCCAACGCCGCCGCATCGAAGCGGGTGCGCCTGTCCGGTTCGTCTTCTTTTTGGGCGAGCCCGGCGAAGGCAAGCAAAGCAAGCGTGAAAAAGAGGGATGGTTTGTTCACGGCGTCACCTCGATCAAGGTAAACATTCAGGGCGCCTGACCCGCAAGGTATTATACACGGGTCGGTGTCCGGGAACCCGGCCGCGCTTCTTTTTCCTTTTTGCTGTAACCTTTAGCTCGGAGCCCGGTTGGACATGGTGTAAGACGACGCATCGGGCAAGGAGGTTTCCATGCGCATCTTTTTATTGACATTACTGATCGGGGCGCCCGCGGCTTGGGCGCAAACCTTAGAGGGTGAATGGGAAGGCCGTTTGCGGCAGGACAGCATCCGTCTGGAACTGGAAATTGACGACAACCGCTGGTCGCGCAGTTTCAAGGACGGGGAATTCGGGGGACTGACCGACGGCCTGAGCAAAATGAGGGATACCGAAGTTGACTTCACCATGGAGCGCGAGGCGGGCAGCTTCACCTTTACCGGCATCTTCGATCGCGGTCGCGGCTGGGGTTCCTTCCGGTTCGAGCCCAGCGACTTATTTGCGGATGAATTGGAATCGCTGGGTTACAGTCGCCCCGATAACGATCAGGCCATGGCCCTGGCCATGTCCAACATCACGATTGCCTTTGTCGAGGAGTTGGCTGACAACGAGATCGATAATATGGATCTGGACACCCTGGTTGCCTTCGGCGTCCATAGGGTCACCCCGGAATTCGTCCGCGATATGATGGACTTGGGGTTGACTGTAGACGGCGAGGAACTGGTAAGTTTCCGCATCCACGGCGTCTCCCCCAAATTCGTCCGCGATATGCACGACCTGGGCTTCAAGGAAATCGGCCCCAAACGACTGATTGAGTTCCGCATCCACGGGGTGTCTGCCAGGTTTGTCGAGGCCATGCACGAGGCCGGTTTTAATGAGATCTCCATGGGCCGGCTGGTAGAGTTCCGCATCCACGGCGTCAATGCCGAGTACGTGGCCGAAATGAAAAGGCTGGTCGGGGATATCAGCGTGGAGCGCCTGGTAGAGTTCCGCATTCACGGCGTCAACCCCAAATTCATCGAAAGCATGCACGAGCAGGGTTACAAGGATCTGCCGGTAAAACGCCTGGTGGATTTTCGCATTCACGGCGTCAACCCCAAGTTCATCGCGGACCTGAGGGAGGCGGGCCTGGAAGACCTGAAGCCCTCCCGCCTGGTAGAGTTCCGCATCCACGGCGTCAACGGTCGCTTCATTGCCGATCTGGCCGAGGAGGGCATGGAGAACCTGACCCCGGACCAACTGGTTTCCTTCCGCATCCACGGCGTCAACGGCAGCTTCATCCGCAAAATGAAAAAGAAGGGCGAAACCAACCTGACCCCGGAACGCCTGCTGGAACTTCGCATCCACGGCCATCGGCATCGTCACCACGATTAGCTTTGATCAGCGGATCGATCGGGAGGTCTTCCGATTTTCTCGATCGATCCGACCGGTGTCCAACCTAAAAAGGCGCCGGCTCGAGTTTTTGCTTGATGATATGCGTGGTTTCATCGGTCGTTCGGGTTGCGTAGAGGTACTCGGCATCGGCAGCCCAAATCACCAGATCTTTGGGAAGAAACACCTTACCCAAACGGGCGCCGTCTCTTTTGTAAAGCCGATAAGTCAGCACGGCGGCGTCACGCACGGGCGTTTCCGAAACCCAGAGACGGCCGGCATGATCGGCGAGCAGTTTTTGAAAAGCCGGCCGGGCGTCGCCGTGACGATAGCTTTTGGCGGTGATCAATTTGCCGCCGGCTGACAAGCGTTGCCGGTTGGCCTCGATATGTTCCCGGGTCAGGGGCAGGCGGCGCAACTTATCCTCGATGCGGCCGACTTCTTTACCGGCAGCCGCATCGATCACGCGCACCGTCAACCGGCTGTTGGGGCTCGCGAAGATAAAACGGCCGTCGGGCGAGGTGGTGAAGCGCACCTTGGGGTCCCAGGGAAAGTCCATATAGGCGTAGCTGCCGTTGTGGTGACCGATGTGGGTGTCGATATGCTGCTCGGCGCTGAACTGAAGCAGGGTTCGAGGGCTCGACCCGTCCCAGGCGCTCAACACCAATCGGGCGCCTTGTTTTGCCTTGACCAGGGGATCGTGGGTTTGGAGGACGGCCACGCGGTTATCGGCCAGGAACTTTCCGGCCATGACGAGATTGTGATCGGCGCGCAAATCGCGAACGAAACGACCGTCGGCGCCGTAGACATGCACCAGCTTGGAACCGGCATCGGCCACCAGGATATAGGGACCGTCCGGCGTAACATGCAGCGCCTCGGGTTGGGTCATTTCACCCGGACCCGAACCCTGCCGTCCGAACCAACCGGTTTCCTTGCCGTTTTTATCCAGCAGGTAGACGCGAGTTTGGCTGTAATCCAGCACGACCAGGTTGCTGTCAGGGGTCAGAGCCAACCCGGTCATATGCCCGAAGAAACCGGACAGGTTCTCGGTATCCAGCGTCCAACCACCGGCAAGAAATACACAGAAAAGCAGCGCCATGGGAACCTCCGCGGTCATTGGACGCGGCGAGGCGACCAAAGGGCGGAAGAAAGTGAAGGGTGAGGCGAGACCGACACCTGCCGATCTCGCCGTCTCATCTTCAGTAGACCTCGAAACGAGAGCGAGCGTACACGCCGGATACCCGGTCGGACTGGTAGCGCATCTCGTAGATTCCCGCCTCCTTGGGCGCCGTGAAGGTAAGCGGGTTTTCCCTGGTGTAGTGGTACTCGCCGTACTGTCCGTCCGGTGCGTCGGCTTTGACGATGGTCAGGTAATCGCGATTTCCGGCGGGGCCCTTCCAGGTTACCTCAAAGGTCTTCCCGGCCTCGACGCGCTTCGGGAAATCCATTTTGATCTCGATGCCTTTTACCTTCAGGGGGAATCTGGCGAAAACCCCGCTCACCCGTTCCGACTGGTAACGGATTTCGTAACTGCCTTCTCCGACCGGAGCATTGAACGTTACCGGGTTCTTGCGAGTGTATTGGTATTCCCCGTATTGTCCATCGGGCAGATCAGGCTTCACCACGGTCAGGTAATCCCCTTTGCCCGCCGGGCCGATCCAGCTGACCTGGAAAGGTTTACCGGCCTCCACCTCGGCGGGGTATTCCATGTGAAACTGACTGGGAACCACCTGAATCTTCAAGCGCGCGAAGACGCCGTCCACGGACTCGCTTTGATAGCGCAATTCCCAGGCTCCGGGCTCCATGGGACCGTGAAAGTTCAGTTCCCGACCCTTGCGCGTGTAATCGTATTCCTTGTAGGAACCGTCCGGTGCGTCCGGCGCCACAAGGGTAATATAATCGCGATCATTGTTCGGACCGGTCCAACGGACCGTGAACAGCGCCCCTGCCGGTACCGTCTCGGGAGCTTCCAGAACCGCTTTGGCTTCCTTGACGGTAATGGCCCGTCTGGCCGCCACGCCCGCCACACGGTCGGATTGATAACGCAACTGGTAAGCGCCGGGTTTGCCGGGGGCCCGCAGTTGCAGGGGATTGCCCTTGGTCACATAAGACCAGTTGTTATATACGCCGTCCGCCGCTTCCTTGGGAACGATCGTAATATAATCCAGTTCTTTGGGCTCCGCCTTCCAGGTCACCTCGAAAAGGCTGCCGGCCGTTACCTCGGCAACGGCTTCCAAGGATGCCTGGCCCAGGGGTTCCGGCGGCGGCAGGGTTTTCTCCACGGCCTTACCAAGAGCTTGGGCAAGTTCCTTGGCGTCCCTGGCGTTTTGAAAGGTTGCCAACGCCGCAAAACCCTCCGCGGCCGACCGGTCCAAATCGAACCCTATGATTCGCAGTTCGATACCTTTCTCTTTCAACCTGGCCGCGACGGCCGCCGGGTCCCCGTCGCATTGTTCTTTACCATCGGTCACCAGCACGATCAGACGCCGACCGGAATCCGGGAAGTCGGCTGTTGCCTGGTCCAGCGAATAGGCGATGGGAGTCGAACCCAGAGCCCTGGTCTCGTCGATCACCCGTAAAAGCGCCGCTTTGTCGCAGCCTTTGACGGGTACTTTTAGAACGGAATCGGTACATGCACCGTCACGGCCGGCTTTTATCTCGGCGCCGTATACGCGCAGGCCTACGTTGACCCCGGTATCCGGCAGGCCGGCGATAAAGGTGCGCAGAGCATCCTTGGCGGCCGTGATGCGGTAGCGCCCGTCTTCAATGCGGTTATACATGGAACCCGAGGCATCCAGTATCAATTCCACATGGTTTTGGGCGGTCAGCGGAAGATAAAAGAAAAATAGAAGGCATAAGCGTCCTGACATCATCTCCCTCCACATAGTATTTGAAACGCACTCGCGGCGGTGTGGCTTAATCTTACCCAATAGTGCCGTAAATCAGGGACTTATCTCAGCGTTTCCACCGAAAAAAACGTGATCTCGTTGTGATGGGTATAGGATTACCCCTGGTTTTTCCTCAAGATCGTTTGTGCAAAGCGACAGTATCGGGTAGAGTTAAACTAGGAGCCGGTCACGCGCCGGTTTGCAACCCCTCATCTTCCGGTAACCAAAACACCTTATGAGTGCTTACGACAATATTCTGATGGCGGCATGTGCCGTACTTCTGGTTTACCTGCCCTGGCGATTCTTCCAACTGGTGCGCTTGAAGGACAGGGACCGGCGTTTCTTCTACGGGTTTTGGATCTGGCCCGTCCTTTGGTTTGTGCTTTGGAATGTGGTTCCCGTGTGGGCCGGCCGCCCCTGGCTGTACCAGGTGACGGTGTTCTTCTTTATCGGCGGCACCGTGTTGGATTTCGTCTTCTACTATGTCATGCGCACGCAAACCAACCTCAAGCATCAGGTGTTATCGGGCCTCCTGTTGTTGCCCTGTCTGCTGGTCGTCGGCAGGCATTGGCTGGTATCCGATCCGCTGCAGTTGGTGGTTCCCTACTACGGCCAAACCCTGATCTGGACCGATCACCCCCTGACGCCGCGCAGCTGGTATTTCATGGACCCCAAGAGCGACAGTAACAAGGAAAGAACGGAAAAATACGAGGACCCCAACTTCGGCAAAGCGGTTTTCTCGCCCATCACCGGGAAGGTGGTGTCGATCGAGGGCAACCAATTGAACCTGCGCAACGATGAGGTCTCGATCTCGCTCAGCCCCTTGTTGCCGGATTCCATTCGCCTGAAAGCGGGTGATGAGGTGTTGGTCCAAATGCCGCTGGGCCTGCTGGAAACCAGTGACGGCGTTCCGGGCCTTAAACTAACGGTCAGTGGAGACCGGCCGGTGCGATTCAAGGACACTTACGCGGGCCGATGGTGGGCGCCGCTCTCAGAAAACGCGGTGCTTAGACGCAATGATAAGGCGCTGTCCCAGGCTGAAGGCACTTTCCAGGTTCGGCCCGTCACCCAATAGGCCGGAGAAATGATTGAAAGAGCAATCCGCCGGTTTGACTTCTTCAGTGATCGAAGACCGGATCCGAATTCATGGGTGTCCTTGACAGATCTTGGTCCCGGCACCTATACTTTGCATCCGATCACCCATGTTGCACAACTGGGGATTTCCTCGCGGAGGCCGGCATGAAAGCTTTGGTAATTGTATTCCTCGTTCAATCAATGATCCTGTTTAGCCCGGTGCAGGCGTCCGATAATGCCGGGATTGTCGAGGGCCTGGCCACGGGCCGTATCAAACCGGAAGGACTTTCCGAATATCAGCGCGAAGAACTGCTGGTCAGCATGGCCAAACGCCTGGTTACTTTGGAAGCCCGCCTGGCCGCCGTGGAGAAGCGCTTGACCGACGCCGGCAAAACTGCCGCAACCGATGACGCCAAAGAACGCATCCGCAAGGCATCGCTCATCTTCGCCGAAATCCAGAGGCTGCACGGGGCCTTGAGATTCGATCAGGTCAAAGCGGGGTTGGACTCGCTGGGTAAGCAATATCCCGAAGTCGTCAAGGCAAAGGCCTTCCGCAAGCTGTCCAACGAACTGAAGGTGATCGGCCGTGATGCGGGAATCCTGGAAATCGAGCGCTGGTTCCAAGGCGAAACCACCATGGATCAGGCCGGCCTTACCCTTGTGGTGTTCTTCGAGAGCTGGTGTCCCCACTGCCAGGATGAGATGCCCAAGATGGAGAAACTTTACAATAAGTATTTGGAGAAGGGTGTCAATGTCATCGGCCTGACAAAAATCGCCGACCCGGCCACGGTTACCTCGGTCATCGGTTTCATTGCCGACAAGGGTCTCACCTTTTCGGTCGCCAAATACGGCGGCGCCATGGCCGAGCGTTTCGGC
This sequence comes from Acidobacteriota bacterium, assembly GCA_030066195.1. Lineage (GTDB taxonomy): Bacteria > Acidobacteriota > Holophagae > Acanthopleuribacterales > Acanthopleuribacteraceae > JASJCB01. The sequence goes on along the minus strand of JASJCB010000003.1, from coordinate 1,621 downwards.
GTCGAGGGCATTCCCGCATCGGCGCTTGTAAAGAGCGGCAAAATCATCTGGCGCGGCAACCCGGAACTGATCAGCGACCAAACCATCGAAATCGCTCTGGCTCAGCCGTAAACCATTTGCCGGGATAAGAAGTGTATCCCGCGAGCCGGCGCCGGCTTTGTTTTCGTATCTCAAAAAACCGTGATCCTTTCTATTTGAAAATGAGAGCTTGATATCACTATGCCGATGCTGTATCGCAGGCCGCATGCTGATTTTATGTAAAAACACTAAAACTATGTGTCGCGTTTTCATGGGCTTGCTCAATTATCATAATAATCTGTTTGTTTTCACCCCATGGCTTCGATACAATAGGCACTCTGAGAATCATGCTTACAGTGTATTTAAGATGAACGATCAAAATCAGGAAGGTGTTCTATGATCCCGCGTGATGAGTCCGGCGGACAGGAAACCAAACGTTCCGCCGTCAGTCGACGGAATTTATTGAAAACCGGCTTACTGGGGGCCGCCGGACTGGGACTGCCCCGCGTTCGCATGGCCTCGGCGGGAGTAATCAACCCGCTGGGCTTCTGCCCCATCGAGGGTCTGCCCGGCGACCTCGTCAACCTCTTCGGCCCGGATTTCGGCGGCGCCATTGCCGATGTTTCGGCGCGAATCGTCAACGGTTCTTCGGTTTCCTTCAGCCTGCCGTTGGCTTTTGACGGCAACGAAGTCACCGCGCAGTTGACAGCCGTGCCGCCCGCCATGACGGGCGGTCACTTTCACGTTGTCCTGGGGATGGGCGCCAACAGCATGCCCGGTAACATGCCCGAGGAACTCACCCTGATCGATCCCATCTTCAGTTGGTTGGGCACTTCCGGGTCGCGCTATTCCTCCTTCCAATCCTTCAGCTTTCCCTGGACCGACAGTCAATCCGACGATTGCTTGTCCGTTTGGGGCAGTCTGAACCTGGGCCGGGTCGGCGCGGATATCGTGTTTCCCCTGGATGAGGACGGCTGCCCCACCTGTCCCTCCGGCACGCGCATGACCTTGCGCGCCTACGGGGCTACCACCGGCAACGCCTTCGAGTTCGAATACCAGGCAACGCTGATCAACACCACGGCGTTTTATCCCGAACACGTTGCCGACGCCCTGTGCACCGTGTTGGAATCCACGTTTCTCTCGGAGTACTCGGTCGTCATGGACTGCACCTATACGATGATCGATGAAACCACGGTCAACATCTCCATCGGTTCGCCGGACGGCAGCCCTTTTACCATTGCCGCCCTGAATGTGGAACTGACCCATGATGACGGTTCCTTAACCTGCGATTCCGTGGATGACGACTCGATGGAAGACGATTCGATGAACGGCGACTCCATGAACGGTGATTCCATGAACGGCGACTCCATGGAACCCGACTGTCCCTCCATCGATATCGATTTCACCAACTTCATCTTTACCTGATCAGGCCGGGGAGCACCATCATGAGAACCATACTTATCGCGATGTTTTTCCTGCCTCCGGCCGCGTTGACCGTTATCGCGGGCTGCCCCGGTCTCAGCGTCACCGGGCAACCCCAGTCTACCACCGCCTGTCCGGGCGACTCGGTGTCTTTAACGGTCACGGCTACCGGCACGGGAAC
>JASJCB010000245.1 GCA_030066195.1 Acidobacteriota bacterium | reverse complement strand
GCTTATCGATGGGCATGGGTCACCTCTCATGATAGTTTCCCATTTAACCTCCCATGGACCAGGGTCAAATGTCCAGCACTTTTTCTCATATCACCGCCCCCACTTTCAATTACACCCGGAGACACCGCCGTGGGGTAGGGTTTGCCGGGCTCCTTCAAGCTTTCACGCTGAGGAGCCCGACTTGTTTTTGGGGCAAGCACCGCGCCGCTGTAGTCTCGAACGCAGCATTACAGGTGAAGCCGCATGCCTCGCTATGGTATTTTTAGCCTTGCCCGCACGGCGTGCGCCGCGGCGGTAAGAATCGATTGGTCGATAGTCAGGAACAGTTCCGGCTCGATGAGCTCCAACTCCATCAATGAGAAACCCTCGGATGTCTGAACGCCGTCTATCCTTGCAAATAAAGGAACTATCGGCAATTTGCTCAAAATTTGAGAGGTCTCCGCCAACAGGTCACCGGACGGTCGAAACGCTTCAACGGTGCCGCCGAATTCACTTTGTACTCGAAAGTCGCCGTCCCCGGCTTTTTTGCGGACAGCATGGCTGAATTTCGAGTCGAAGTAGACCAGAGACAGTTCGCCCTCGCTCAAGATTTCCGGCGCGAACCGTTGAACCATCGGTCCGGATCGGTGATCCCACATTTTTTCATAACGCTCCCGGTGTATATCCGCCAGAGGTCGGAAGGTCTTCCAGGTATTGAAAGCAGAGGCTGAGATGAGCGGTTTGACCACCGCGATGTCCCAACTTCGGTCTTCCAGGACTTCGGCCAGGGATTGATCTCGTGTCGGAACAACCGTCGGAATGATGGATACGCCGCGAGCTTCCAGATCCAGCAGATACCTTTTGTTTGCATTCCATCTGAGCAGTTCCGGGTGATTCCAAACGGGAATACCGGCGGCTTGTATCGTTTGAATCCAATTGAAAAAGGCATCGAAATTCAGGTGATAATCCCAGCATGAGCGTATCACAACGCTGTCGAACCTCGTCCAATCCGGTGTTGGGGCTGACCACTGAACAAAACGAGTTGCAATACCCATTTGCTCGCATGCCCGGGCCAGGGCCATGTCCTCAGCTGGAATTTCTGCCTTGCGGAAGGCGGTTGCCAAAGCCAGGGTTCTCATGATGCCTCACCGGTGAGCGGTTCGCCGGTATGAATATGTCGCGCGGAACGGCGTACCCATTCCAACATGATCGCGGGCCTGTCGGCGCTACTTGAATTAACGCCGGACCGATGCAACAGCCCGCTGGTGTGCAGGGCCAGATCACCGGGCTGCATGGGTATGGAGACAGCGGGCGGAGTATCCGCGGTTTCATGCCCCGGATTCTCCCTATGACTGCCCGGCCGGTACCATAGACAGCCGTTGTCGGTATGGGTCTTGACCAACGGGAACCAAGCGGTGATGCCGTCATCCCATTTCTGATAACCGTAATCCGCATCCCGGTGCCAGAAAATATTTTCGGGACACCCCGCGGGTTTGATAACGAGCCGACTGCCCAGCAGTGTGAGGTCTTCTCGCAGGATTTCCGCAACCCTATCCTCCAGCCCGGTTTCCTCGATAAGGCCGGCCAGAAAGGGCAGCAGGGCCTTGATATTCAGAATCACATACAGGCGTGTGCCCACGGGTCTGGTGAGATGTCTCCGACTGAAACCTGTTTCGACGGCTTTCACCAGGCCGTGGATTTGCGCTTGAGTAAAAAAGTTCCTACACAAAAGGTAACCACGGGATTCCAGGTCCTGACTTTTCTCCAAAGCGATCATCTGCATCTACCCCGATTTCTCGGATTGAAAAACCAGGCGTTGGAGGCGATCGAAAGGAACCGGTTTGGCCTGCATTTCACGACCGTGTAACCAGGCCCTATCGTTGAGCATGTATCCCTCCCCACCGTGGAGATCGATCCTCCTCTGTTTTCTTTTCAGAACCTGATCCAACTCTTTTTGCCAGCTATGTCGGCGATGATAAAGCAAATGAATCAGCTCATCGTATCCATCACCTTCCCGGCCTTGAATCAACTTTTTGATTTTACCTTTGACTACCTTCGGCATGGTTTGCAAGTTCTCGAGGATTTCGACAAACTGCCGGAACGGCATCAGGATAGACGCGCTGCCCGCGGTTGGAACCCGGTCGAAGATGGTCAATAATGTGGAAACGGGGAAGAGGTCGGCGTGCAAGGGGAATCCCGACCGCAAAACGGGAACCGCCTCGATGGGCGCATGAAACGCGGGCGCCCGTTTACTCAGCAGCCCGCGCAACAGGGCAAACAAGAGGAAAATGACCTCGCCGTCGATTTTCTTACCGAAAAGATCTCGGAGCAAGATCAAACCCGACGGAGGAAGCGAAAAGCGAAACAACGCGTTCGCGAGCAGGTCGATTTCTTTTGAGAGAGTACGATCCCTGATCGGGTGTTCGGAGAGGGTCCAGGTCACCGCGTAGAGACCGGCGCCCTTGACGCGGATTTGCTTGGGTTTTTCCAATTCCGGGGTTGTTTCGGCGAAGCGTTCGAGAATGGATCGTGCCCGTTTACTCCAGGTGTACCAGGGGAGCGGGCCGCCGGTGTCGACGGGTTCGAAAATTCGCCAAGGCATCTCGTCGTCCATCCAGCCTCCGAGCAATTGGTAGTTTTGTCAGGCCGAGATCACATGTTAAAATTTTATCATTCACCTGAAGCTATCGCAATCTCTGACAAGGATTTGGTTGATGGTATTCAAAAGCTTGGGAAATGCTTTCTTCAAAAAATACTGGCGCCGCAAGCCCCTTTATTTGAAGGGCGGCGCGAAAGCTCTTTCGACTGTCGATATGTCGCGGGAACAGTTTCTGGACAGTTGCAAACGGCTGGAAACGCACAGGCCTGAATTGGTCTACCGGGAAGGTGAGCGGGTTGTTTTTGCGCAGAAGCTGGACCTGGTCGAAAGCCGGCTCCAGGGAGTCATCCAGGACACGGAGAGGGCGTTATCCGGGTGTTCCCTATGGTTTGACGGGGTCCTTGCGGAAGACGGATTGGGAATCGGCAGCCACTACGATATCGCCGATACCTTGCTGCTGCAACAGCGCGGGGTGAAGATCTGGCGACTACACGATCCCCGGTTCATTTCGGATGTGGAAACGAGAGCCAGGCTGCTCAATGAAACCCGCGTGGATGCCATGTACATGCCGGACGGATATAAAGAGTATGTTTTGGAGCCCGGCGACTTGTTGTACCTTCCGTTGTTGTGGGTCCACTGGGGGCTCTCTCGGGGACCTTCGGTCAGCCTTTCGCTGGCCATGACCTCACGCAACCCCTTGCAATGGCTGTTTGCGGCCTGGTCTGCTTGTTTGCCGGAATCGTCGTCGGAAATGTCCATCTCGACTTTGAGCGGCTGGATCGCCTCTATGGAGAATCGCCGCGTTTTGTCGGAAACATGGTTCGGGCTGCTTTACGGACGAGATCCCGGAGAGGAACAAAACGATGAAGCCAACGGTACCGGAGCCGTGCGGATTTTTGCGCGCTTGAAACAGCGGCTTTACAATAACCCCGTTTGGTGGCGGCCCGTACCGATTATCCGTGAGAATGACGGCGGGAACTCGCGGCATAGCGCGGAAAAGCATTTGGAAGAGTTGATCGACCTTCTGGTAGGGATTGTGGACGATGAGGCGACCGCCCAATCGTTTCCGAAGGTGGAGAAACCAGGCTTGGACCTGGGGAAACCGTTACGGGGAGTATTACCCGTCGGTATGTTCCAATCCGCCGGTTTCCCTGAGCTCGAGGCACTCGATTCGGAGTTTGTATCCCGACACGACATGCGAGAGACGGCGGTCCATGCGCGTAGACATGAAGCGCGGCTGACGGTTCAACGTTTTTTCCTTGCAGCACGCTACATCTATGCATACATGCCCGGCGGGTCGGCGGGTTCCTTCCTGGCCGTCGTGGAAAGAGCCGCATCCGATCCCGGTTTTTCACACGAATTATCCGCGGACCCCTTCCTGCAAGCATGGGTCACACGTGCGGCTCAGGCATTGGAATTTCGGTATGTCCCCCGAATCCGTGAGGTCGGCGAACACCTGCCCGGTCTGATGGACGGGCAGACCGAAACAAAACCGGATAAGCCGGTGCTGTTTCAATGGAACGGTGAGAGCCTGGAGCCGGTGAACCGGACGTGTCAGGCCTGGTATTTCGAATTCCAACCGGGGAACGGGAACATCCCGATTCTCTCCGGTGACAATGTGTATTTGGAGGAGTTGGAGGAGCGCGCGGCCGAACTCAATCAGATCTATCAGGAGGCAAGCTGTTGCGGGGATCGATTGCTTATGGGGCTTTGTGTCGAGCGGTCCCCGTCCATTGCAAGCCATGCGATGTTCCCCGGACTGGTTTTCCTGGATGCCTTGCGACCGGATAACTGGGCGTCGACCGTCCGACGCGAGGGCAGAAGACGAGTTGCCTATGCTCTCCTGAATACCATGCCGCTGTTCGAGATAAACCGTTTTGCTCATTTTCCCTTTGCGGATTACAGCAAGGGACCACAACTCTGGTTTCACCGGTGGTTCTCTCTTTGCGGTGAAGAGGCCGATGCCGCGATCTATGCCGGTAAACTGCGCACGAGTAAGCACTTGACCGATCCGGGCCGGCGATTACTGGACAAGGTGCCATGCAAGATAAGCTGAATACCATACCATTGGAGAACCCCGACGATTCCCGCTGTCGCGGCTGTACGGCCCTGTGTTGTCACAACCTGACGCTTCCCGCGCCGCCGCCTGCAACACCTGAAGCGCTGCAGGACCTGCTGTGGCGGCTCCATTTCGATACGGTCCGGCTGTGTATTATCGACGGCAACTGGTTCATGATCGTTTCGGGAAGGTGTACCTTCCTGGGAGATGACAACATGTGCACTATTTACGAAACCCGCCCGGAGCAGTGCCGCAAATATAACCCGCCCTTTTGCGAGCGTTATATGAATCCGTATGAGGTCGTCTTTCATTCGCCGCAAGAATTGAAAGATTATCTGTCCGCTCAGGGAGCGTTACCCGCATAGGCTTGTTCATCGTGGACGGGAACCGTTTCGTTACCCGGAGCGGGTAGGCTGAGCGCCAGATACCGGGCGCCGGATCGGACCACCGGTTCCTTGGCTAACAAGTCCTCCAGGGCGTGTGCTGGGTCCGCGTTCAAGGCTGCCGCCAACTCGCGTTTCGTTCGGGGTCGATCTGAAAGCAACCGGTAAACCTCCGCCTGTAATCCCGTCAGGCGACGGTTCGTGGGAGAACCGTTGCGATTATCCTCCAATAGAACGGCATTTCCCGAATCCCGGTGATAGAGATGACAGGGTTCAGCGGCGCAGAGATCCAGTTCTTTTTTGACCAGGGTCCAATAGGGGTGGGCGGGTTGCCGCCATTGCCGCAGGAAGTAGGGCTCTTCGGACCCAAACCGTTCGGGAAGGCAGCGACTTTCAAAGGCGTAGGGCCGACCGACAAAGTCGCCGGCCGTTCGGTAGGCGTCCGCGTCAATTTCCAGCAGGAACTCGATCAGAGACAACTCAACCGGGGCGCACAACAGGTGACGAATGCGTTTGATCATCTCGAGACATTCCAACACATCCGCCTCGGTTTCACCCGGAAAATTGAACAACAGATTGGAGAACAGTTCAATGCGGTGACGATGGGCCAGTTTTAAAACGGCGATATTGTCAATCAATGCCGCGGGTTTCTTCATTTTACGCAACAGCGCCTCGGAAAAGGACTCCAGTCCCACCTGCAGGCTGACGAAGCCCGCCTGTTTCATCAACCCCACCAATCGGCCGTTCAGGTTGCGGGCATTGACCTCCGCCCAGAATTCGAAATCCCGACCGCTGTCGATCACCCTTTCGCAAAAGCTGCCCAGGTCTTTCGGCAGACCGTTGACTTCCCAATCGCCGAAGCGAAAACGGACGGTGCGGTGTTTGTCCTGCAAGTCGCAAATCTCTTGGAACAGGAGATCGACAGGCCGGTTGTGGGTTTTTCGCTGGAAATCGGGGATGGCGCAGAAGGAACACCGACCCCAAGAGCAGCCTCTGCCGAACCAGACAGTGAGCGGTTTGGCGGTATTGAAGCCGCCGGGCTCTTCATAGTCCGGGCTGGGAATATTGTGCAAAGCGACAGCCGGAGCGGGTTGTTGCAAACGGGAAACCGGCGTTTCGCGACCTAAAATACCCGGCGCGTCCGGCTCCTTACCGGCGGCTATGGATTCAGCGATGAGCTTCATGGCTTCTTCCCCGTCCCCATACACGAAGAAATCGACCTCGGAAAACATTTTTCGAAACACGGGTGCGGTTCTGGCGAGGACGGCGGGGCCGCCGAAGACAATATGGGCGCCGGGTAGGTGTTCTCGCGTCCAGCGGGCCATAAGAGCCGCAGAATAAACCTGTTGAGCCAGGACGGAGAATCCTACCAGAAAGGGTTTTCGAGCCAGGGCTGCTATCAGTTCGTCTTGGGAAAAGCGTTCGATCATGCGACAGAAATCCAGAATACGCCGGCCGTGGAAACGGATCATCATGTCGGATGGAACGGGCTTGTGTTCCCACGGCGCCCCGCGGAAAATATCGCCTCCGGTCAGGAAGTCGGTAACCGTATCTTCGATATCGTCGGGATCTCGATGCCCGAAATAAGCAGCCGCGGCGCCATACTCGTGGAAGGAACTCCCCCATTCACCCATTTCCTCGTCGTATTGCACCAGACCCGGCTCGTTGCGGCGGAGATGTTCGCTGAAACGAATACACAGTGACAGGGTTTCGACCCGAAAACGAGTGTAGCGTTGCAAATAGGCCTTGATCAGCGCCGGACCCAACGGCGGCCAGCCGCGGGCATAACCCACGGGAGTAACCAACAAGATGCGGCCCTCATCGAGCAAACCCGTCTTCATATGCTTAACCACAAAGGGTTCCGGCCGGCATGGTTGCGAACAGGATTCCGCCCGCCAGCAGATCTTTTACAAGCGCCTCGATCTGCGAAGCTTCAATTTCCGGGTGCTCCCCGATGACCCGTTGTTTCAGGCTTGCAAGTGTATCGTCCCGCTCTTGCACCACGGCGGCGATCCAGGCGCTGATGGGATTGGCGAACATGCCGGTTTGGGCAATCGAGTCGAAAAGAACCAGCCGACCGTTGCTGATTTCGTAGATGGAGACATCGGGGTTCCAACTCAATAGAGTGTCTTCGCCTTGGAATGCCGAATCCATCACACCTTCACCGGTGACCCGGATCATGTCGTGACGAAGTAAGCGATTGACCGCCGATGTCAGGTTCCCGTCCAGGCCGGCGGGCAGGCGCCCGGTGCTCAGGCAATAGGCGAGAAAGGCGCCGGTATGCTCGCTCAGGTTGACACAGCGATCCCGGGCCGGATCATAGAAAGAGAAGACGGGCTTGAGTTCAGGATCGCGGCGATTGAAAACATAGTCGCTTGCAAAACGCCTGAAGCGCACGCCGGGCTTCAATCGGATGCCGCGTTCGGTTTGGACAGGCAGCAGTTGTTGCAGGACAACGGTCTCCTTGCCGGCCTCGATCGGGGCGCCGTTTTTCCCGAGACAGTAAAGCAGGAAGGATTCGTCCTCATTGGTTTCCATACCCGACAAAGCGCGCCACCAGATTCGACCGGTGAGCTTGCTGAGATCGTGGAACACCGACACGTTATCCAGTTCCCTGGAAAGGTTCAAAGACTGTTCGCGGGTCATGCCGCGGGTCACCTCGTAGTCTATTTCAAAAGGGTTGGCCGGATCGTAATCGGTGATGCGCACACCATAGTGATCCGGCTTGTAAAAAACGTCGGAGTAGACTTCCAGGTTGAAGGTGCCGGAACCCACGGTGGAGAACGGATTGTCGTAAAAATCCCGTGAGCGGTCCATGATTTCCCCGGCGAATTCATGGGTACGCCGGGCCTGTTCCTCGGTTTCTCCCGGAAAGCCGTAAAAGGTAAACAGGTGAACGGCAATGCCGTTTTTCAGGCAGGACTCCAGGTTCGGGCGAATGATGTCGATCTTCATACCCTTTTTCATGGCGTTCAGAACGCTCTGGTTGTAGGATTCCAAGCCGAACTGCATCTTGCGACAACCGGCCCGGAACAAGGTCTCGCAGAGGGCGTCATCGATCTTGGGATGGAACCGGGTTTCGCCGTACCAGTAAACCTTCAAGTCGCGTTCGATAATCTCTCGACCCAGCGTTTGGAGGATGGGAACCGTGAGGGTCTCGTCCACGAAGCTGAACAACTTCGCCCCGTAACGTGCGTTCAGGTTTTCCATATCGTGGGCAACCAGTTCCGGTTTTCGCGACCGAAAGCGACTGCTGGCGTAGGGAATGGTACAGAACGAACATTTATAGGGGCAACTTCGAGAGGTGTACAAGGGAAGAATGGGGTCGGGAGCCAGGTATCGATCTAAAACCAGGCCGTCGAAATCCGGGGTGGCAACAGTGTCGATATCCACCTCGGCGACAGGCGTTTGAACCAGTTCGCTCCCTCCGGCGAAGGCCAGATTGGTCACCTTCTCCAGCGGTGTATTCTCATCGAGGGCGCCCAATAATTGATAGAGAGAGTCCTCGCCCTCGAACAGGGAAAAACTGTCGACCCATTGGGTATAAGGATGGGCTTTGTTGTTCCAGGTGCCCACCAGACGGGTGGTGTAATTACCGCCCATGCACAGGTGGAGGCCGTCACCGAATTCGGCTTTCAGTGCGGATGCCATGGTGAGCGTGGGGATCAACTGTTCCCAGGCGGGTAATGAGAATCCGATGAAATCGTATGACTGACTGCCGATCAGGGGCCGAGCCCGTTCCCGGTAGAACCAGTTCATGAGATTTGCCTCGGAACTCAAGAAGGGTATGACCTTGTCGGGGTGAAGACCGCAATCGGAGAAGGTTATTTCTCCCGGGGTGACGGTCGTACCGGGAAATGCGGCCGCGACCGCGTTCAATGCCCCGCAGATCTCGACTTTGGCCTGTTCGCGGCGAACATCGTCCAAATAGGCATCCGGCGTACGCATGACGCGCTTGGCTTCTTCCACGCGTTCCGCCAGGTAGTCGTGAGTCAGCAAGGCCTTGCATAAACCGGCCCACGCTATCGGTGAGAGCGACGTCGCTTCACGCCGCTCTCTTTCGTGTAGAAGCGGGCCGGCGGCAAGCAGGGTTTCTCGACTCAGACACCAGTCATAGAACTCGATATTGAGGTCCAGAATGGATACGGATACCCCTTTGCTGTTCAGATAACCTTTCAGCAGGGGAAGAGATAAGTAAGGGCCGAATTGCATCCAGCCCGGGGGGAAAACTAATAAAGCATGCATGTCGACTCAAATATAGACGGCGACAGGTTCATTTCAATTACTTGCCCAATCGAGCACGGAACCTTTTTTCACCTTTTTGAGAACATGGCCTACCTGAGAAATGACATGTTCAACAACGGGCTCGGCAACGCCGGATTTGGTAAGTAGTTCGCGGATTTCTTTGTGTGCGAGGGAGCGACCCTTTTCGATCAAGATCTCCTCGGCTTTTTGCAGCGGTTCGGCGGCGATCACACTCAGACGAGCATTCTCTTCTTCAAGGCGGCTGACTTCCTCTTTCAGGTAACTTGCAAGAGCAATCAGATCTTTTTTTGACATATTTTCCATGAATCATCTCCTGGTTTTGTCAAACGATTTGGATGAAACGAACCTCCCCGGAGGCTCATTGGCATTTTCATAATTAAGACCGATACGATTAATATCGGATAGAGAAATGTCAATGTCAAGTGGTTTTCTGGAAAAGTCTAAAAATGGAGTGTGCCGGTTATATTCCGGTCTCTTCCTTTACCGTGCGGTTGAACGAATCCAAAAATAAATCGAACGCGCGCCACTCCTCGGAGGTTGCTTGCAGGCGTTGCGGAAAGTCTGGAAAAAAGCGTCGGTAAGACGGCAATAAAGCAGTCACTTTCGAGCATGTTGCCGCACGGCAGGAGCGCACGATCAGGCGGGCAATGCGACGGGTTTCCTCGGGCGATTCCAAACCGAAGGCCGGACGTAGCGTCTCCTCGGAACAGGGCGGCGTGCACAATCGCGTGCGGTTGAAACCGAAGCTGGTGCCCTGCATGGGACCCGTCCCCTCCGCAAGCGCAAGCAGATGACAGATCTCCTGCACCGCGGCGGGATCCGGGACGGTAACAAACATCAGACCGCCGTGACCGACCGGGTGCACGGGGACCGTTCGGCTCAATATTTCCGCCGCCAGGTCCGCGTTTCGCCGATGACGTCTCAGTCGTCGTAGGACCTCGGACTTACTCTGCCGCGGCAGACAGGCGGTAGTGAAGGGATTGATATTGGTACCGCCGACCGAGCGGGCTACTTCCAGACCCTCGTAGAGCTTGGGGCGCGGCGCCCTGGACCAGACCAGGACAAAACCCGCGGAGCCCAAATCCAGGCCGGCCTGGTAATACTTCAGCAGGCTTTCTACCAGGTAAACCGTCGCGTGTTTGGGCGGCCCGGGCAGAACCTGTTCGGGGCCGGCTACCGTATTGTCCAACACAATGCTCAGCCCGGGCTTGCCGAACCGGTCGGCCAGTGCGAATAAACGGTTCAAATCGGTTGTCAGCGCATCCCGATCCAAGCTGACGGTGTCCAGGAAAAGGATATCCGTGTTCGGCAGTAACGCCTCTAAGCGCTCCGGCTCCCGCTCGTCCCAAGCCTGAACGGCGGCAAACGACCATTTGCGATCACGGGACAGCAGTTCGCGAGTTTCGTAATAGGTGCGACGGCCCATGGTCAGAACATGATTCCCGCCGAGAAACCCAAGGAGGGTCTGGATAGCCCCCATTCCGCTCGAGAATAGGAAACACCGGCGCTCCCCCTGCAAGTCGCGGAAGAAGCGCTGTTCAAAAGCGCGGGCATAATCCAGGGCATGGGTCACCCAGCCGCGTTGATAATCGTTGTAGCCGGGAATGACCCGAAGGGGCGATAAGTCGCGGCTGTTTCGGTCGATATTCATGGCTGCCGAATGCCACTCCGGTTCGATGCGAGCCGCCGCGGTCTGTTTGTATAGTCGCCGTAGGTAGGGTTCAGCAGCCGATAGGGAGGATTCGGACCGCGATATTTTCGTCAGTTCCTCGAGGGCGGCCTCCGGGAAATCCGGGAGATTGCGTATGCGCAGGCAGATCTCGGTTAAATGATTTTCAAGTTCCGCGGCATCTTCTGCCGAATCGGTTTGAGTTTGTGTCCGGTTCATGCTCTCGATTCCAATGAGCACCTGTTGTCGATACTGGTATATAATAGTCAGGCATTTACCCCTTTCTGTCAAATCGGGAGGCAACTCATGTTCACCCTGAATGAGATCACCCTTCGTCCCGTCGATTTACCCGATCTGGATCAATTCTATCTTTGGCACCTGGATACGGACCTGGAAATTCTCTCCGGCTGGGGGCCCCGTCGGGCCAGGCATACCTATGAGGTGCGGTTCAGAGCTTTTCTGGACGATCCCCCCGAAGATATGGTGGTGTTTGCCGTCGAATTCGGCGGCGATCTGGTAGGTCGCATTGAACTGGCAGAGATCGAGCGCGAGCACCGACGCGGTTCGGTCGGACTGTATGTGGGCGAGAAATCTTTATGGGGTAAGGGAATCGGCTCCACCGCCTTGCGCATCATGCTGGATTACGCGTTTCATGTGGAGAACCTGGACAGGGTGTGGGCCCTGGTCTATGACTTCAATCTGCGCAGTCGGCGACTCATGGAAAAGCTGGGTTTCACCGCGGAAGGGGTTCTGCGCGGCCATGAAATACACAACGGCGTCCCGCGCGATATGCACGCCTACGGCATTCTGAAGCACGAATTCCAACAACAATCCCCGAACCTGTTTGCAATCCCCGATTCCGCGGGTGGTGGTCATGAGATATCCAAGTCCTGATCTCGATTGGGCGGGCGCCTCCGTGGTCCTCGCCTGCATGCCCTGGGCTTCGGTATACCAGCCTTCGATTCAATTGGGTCTGCTGGCCGGCAGGCTGCGCAATCAAGGCATCCGCACCGAGGTCTTTTTCCCCAATCTGCCGTTCGCCGATCAGGTGGGTGTAGAACGCTATGAACGTTACGGCTATTACGACAGCATTTTCTCCCAATGGGTGTTCTCGCAGCACCTGTTCGGTTCCTTCAAGCCAAGATCGGAAACGCGGGATTTCTTTGAATTTCTTTCCCAAAGAGGTGTGGACCGGCGGCAGGTGGACGAACTACTGCGAATCCGCGATCTGGCCGGTGAATTACTGGATTGGTGCCTTACCGCAATCCCCTGGCGGGACGTTCAACTCGTGGGTTTTACCACGACCCTGATGCAAACGCTGCCGTCGCTGGCTCTGGCCAGGGCACTGAAAGATCGTTTCCCGACGTTGCGGGTAATTTTCGGGGGCGCCGGGTGTCAGGGGGTCATGGGCGATGCCCTGATGCGCAACTTCGTATTCATCGACGGCCTGTGCAAGGGAGAGGGCGAACCGGTGATCGTGCCGCTGGCCGAGGCCTTGTCGGAAGGCAACACCCCGGTAGTTCCGGGCCTGATCTGGCGCGCTGACGACGGTAAGATAGCGCCGGGCCCTCCCGCCGCCCAACTGGACATGCGTGACTATGTTTCACCGGATTACGAGGACTATTTCCGCCGGCGCGCCCGTTTCCCCGCCATGCGCGACCTGGAACCCAGAATTCCTTTCGAGGCTTCACGGGGTTGTTGGTGGGCTAAAGTCAAACAATGCAAATTCTGCGGCCTCAACGGTGAAAGCCTGGTCCAGCGTACACGCCCGTTGGAACGGGTAGTGGAGGAGCTACAAATTTTCAGAGATCGCCATGGGGTAAACCGCTTCTTTGCCATGGACAATATTTTGTCGCGCGATCATGTGAATACCTTGCCGGCGGCCTTCCGGGAGCATCTTCCGGGATGCCGGTTTTTCTTCGAGGTTCGCGTTACCCTGAGGCGCCGCCAGATGGAAGCCCTTGCCGAAGCCGGGGCCGTGGATCTGCAACCCGGTATCGAAAGCCTGGTTCCCCAGGTCCTGAACCTGGTGGACAAGGGGACCACGCCCATGTTGAACCTGTGTTTCCTGCGTCGTTCAGCCGAATTGGGGATTCGCCCCGATTGGAATCTGCTCTATGGCTTTCCCGGCGAGGAAACGGACTGGTATGAACGGCTCCTGGAACAACTTCCCCTTTTCTACCACCTGGAACCGCCTGACCTTGTACCGTTTGCCTTGCAACGCTTCAGCCCGTTTTTCGATCATGCCGGGGACTATGGGCTTCAGGTCCGGGGCTGCAAACCCGGTAGTCGCTATGTTTGGGATTTGCCCGATCGGGAGATCTTGGATCTGTCCTTCGAATGGTCTTTCGACCTGCCCGGCCGCGATTTAAAAACACTTGGGGATAAACTGGAGTCCGCGCTGGAGCCCTGGCGAACCTCCAAGGCATGTCTCAAAGCCGAGCTTACCGATTCGGAATCCGTCATCATCCACGACACCCGCCCCATCCGCCCCGATGTCTACCTGTTGCCCCCCGAAACCGGTCGCGTCCTGCGCGCTCTGGAGGCCCCCGCAACAGTGGAAACGGCCTGCAATCTCATCCGTACCGGGTTGCCGGAGGGTCATCACAAACCGGATCGCGATCAACTTCGAGAAATCCTGGAGAAACTGATAAACCTGGGTCTGGTATACCGGGAGCGGGCCCGCTATCTCGCACTTTGTATTCCTACCGCCGCGCATTTCTGGTACCGCAAACCAGGTTCCGAAAGCAGTGATAGAAAGGCGGGGGTGTTCCGGGATAATGAACTCGCAACAAGCCCCGGTGAACAGCAACCTTTCAATCATCAGGTTCTCCGTTGAGTGTTGCCGACACCAGTCCTAAAGGAACGGGGCGCCCATTCCCATAATCGAGATAGACCGTGAGAAGAGCCGGGCCCTTCGGCGTCCAGGATCGAGGAATCACAACTGATTCCTCAACCCGGAAAAGTCAGGAGCAAAGAATCAGTCCTCATTCCTCGACCCGGAAAAGTCAGAAGCAAAGAATCAGTCCTCATTCCTCGACCCGGAAAAGTCAGGAGCAAAGAATGAGAACTGGTTCTTTGCGCCCTGAGAAGTAATGTGAAAGAAATCAGTTGTGGGTCCTTGACCCGGAAAAGTCAGGAGCAAAGAATAAAAACTTATTCTTTGACCCTGAACTTTCGGTGCGCAAAGAATGAGGACTGATTCTTAGCTCCCCGACTTTTGGAATCGAGAAATCAGGTGGGCATCTTCGACCCTGGAAAAGAAATACGAAAGAAAGTCGTTGCTTTATCGCCCGATTCGCCGATTAAAAGCCCGCAAGGTTGACCTTAGTTGTAAAACCGCACGGTCAGGGTTGTGGGCGATCGATATGGCTGTCGCCCGATTCGGCCGATCATCCAAATGACAACTCATCCTGAAACAAGCGAGCCCGGCAACTGCTTGTCATTTCCGGGCGACGATGAAGGTGATCATTCCGTTTTTGTTGAAAACAGTGCTCCGTAGGATCTGGAATCCAGCCCGTTCGATATCGGCTTCAAGTGTTTCGCGCGTGAAGATTTGAACCTTGGGAATCAATTTCAGCCTGGCGCCGATAGGCAGCAGCATTTTAATCAAGAACCCCAAGCGGGCAATACAGGCCGTACTGGATATAAAAATGCCGCCCGGGGCCAGCAGTTCGAAACAGCGCCGAATAGCTTCTTCCCTATCATCGAGCAAATGGAGTACATTCAAGCCCAGAATGACATCGAACGATGCCGGCGGCCGCTGTAGATCGGTAAGGGTCGCCGTCATGAAATCCACATTGCTCACCCCCTCTTTCTCTGCCTTGGCCCCGGCGATCTCGATCATTTTCTCGGATGAATCGAGGGCTAGGATCTGCTTGACATGCGGCGCGTGGAGCAGGGCCGTGGAGCCCGTGCCGCAACCGAATTCCAGGACCGACGATTGTGGATTCAGATACTCCCGGGTTATGGCGAGTTTCTTTTCATAGGCCTCCGTGTCGCGGATCGGTTGTTCGGCATAGGACGCGGCCTTCCGATTCCAGAACCTGACTGAGTCGTTGTTTGATGTCATCTGTCACCTCGCTGTGTAAGTTGACCTTAGACCGGTGCGCCGCTCCGGTCAATACTCGCGGTCTCGATAGCCTCGACGCCGCTGTTCGATCTATGAAACGCAAGCTGAAAGAAAAAGATACAGCCATAATTGCCCGTGGTAAAATTATGTTCCACCACGATCGATGGAATCGTTCCATCACTGAAGGGATCATACCGTGGGTTCCCGACCAAAACCCGGGCGGTGCGGGTTCGGGTACCAAGACCGTGCGGTTCGGTTTTCAACCCGAAGCGTCGGCCGGGAACAGCGCTTTGTGTGCTATGATTTCCCCCAAAAGGCCGGCAAGAAAGGCGCGTGTCGTACAACCCGATCCGTCTGTATTCATGCATCAGGTAGCCCTATGCTTAGACTCCTCTCCGAAACATGGTCCCAGAACCCCGTTTCACTGGTCTCGATAGGAACGCTGTCCGTTGCCACCGCCACCTTTGTCATGACTTTCGCCAGGCACGTTCACGATATTTTCTTCAACTGGTACACACCGCGGAGAAAAACCACACCTCTCTCTTTGCCCAATCTATATACTAAAGAAGTTTTGAAGTGAGCTTCCGGCAAGCCTGCGTGCATTAGGCATAACGTCTCCTTATCTCCATTGTTAAAAAAGTGCCGGACTTTTCGCTGATCATCTCGGGTAGCTTATCCTGTAAGGAGTTTGTATGGACCATCCAGGTGGAACGCTCAAGTTTTGTGGCCAATCCTTGACCGAGAAGGAATGGAAACTGCTGCTTGAGCTTGTCGAGGAATTTTGGGGCATCAGCCGCACCGAATTGGCTTCTACCATTT
>JASJCB010000114.1 GCA_030066195.1 Acidobacteriota bacterium | reverse complement strand
CCGGCCCATGCCCGTAAGCACTAGCAGATAACTTCTATGGTTTTGGTCCCTTCCTGGATCATTACGCGGCCGGGCTTGTTCACGCTACTGTAAAAAGGCGTGGGGGTGCGCGCTTGCCCCCACGCCGTACTCAAGGAAATCTTAAATCAGACACTTGCCGTGACGTCGGTGGTTTCGGTGCGTCCCGCGTCAGTGGTGTTACTGCCCGCGCTGCCGCCCGTGTTGCCGCTACCCGAATTGCCCGTCGTATCGCCCGTGCCGCCGTTGGTGTTACCGGTATTGTCCGTGGTGCTGCCCGTATTACCGCCGGTGGTGTCGCTGTTGTTCCCCGTGGTGTCTTCCGAGGAGTTGTTGGTGTTGGATGATGTATTGCCCGATCCGGTTTCGCCGTCGCCGGCACCCTGGTTGCCGACGAAGACATAGCCGTAGCGGCGCAGTACATCGCGAATGGTTCCCGGCTCCTGCCCGCGCAGGTTGCCGCGAATGTGCATCATCAGTGCGCCGTGAAGGCGCGCCGCTTCAGCACGTTGAGATTTCATGAGATCGCGGATATCCTTGATCTCACCGCGTTTGGCATTCAACGCCGTTGTCTTGTCCCGAGCCGCTTGAACCAGCGGCTCCAGACTTTCCAACGGCGGTGACGTGACCAGGGTGACCCCCTCGGCCGTCAGTTCCGCAAAGACGGCCTGCATCTTCTCGCCCACGGTCAGCCATTGATCCATTTTGGTCGGAAATGCCGGTTTGACCGTTTGCAAACCGAACCGACCCAGTACCGATTGGGAGATCAGATCCAAAGAACCTTGGCGCCTCAGGTTGGCGCGGAGCGCCCGGTAGACACTTGACAGTTGTCGAACGGCTTCCTCGCGTTCGCTCACCAGAACACGACGCTCTTCCAGGGCACGAATCAGGTTGAGATAGGTTCCCGAAAAAGCGGCGCTCATGGCGGCGACCTGGTTACTGAACCGATTGGACACGTGATCGCGTCCTTCGCCCAGATCCACGGTCGCCGTGGTGGAAGCGGATTTGAGGAATTGCTCCATAGCCAGATCACTCGTGAGTTGCACAATGTTCATGGCTTAACCTCCGTAGTTTCAATTTGGTAGAGAGAGCCCGGCGCGAACCGCGTTCTCTCGAACCGACGCCTATCCTAGCAAGCACTGTGCCATGATGTCAATAGCAAAAATAGTGCCATAATTAAATTTTGGTTTAAGTAGTTTAGAATTAGTTATTTGTGGGTGGAAATTTTTTTAAAATCATGAAAAAACAGGGCCGTTTAGTTGAAAAAGAGGTTCTGAAGGCAGTGAGAAAGTGCTAACTCGGCGTGCAAGCCGAAGTGAAAAATATGGTGCGGAAATTAATCCGGGCTCGGGTTTTGCCACACCAAAATTACCCGCATTATTTCTTCAACCGGGCCTGGAAGAGGCCCTCTTCATGGTTGTGTCCCAGTATGATTCGACCGTCCGGCAGCAAAGCGAAATGATGAAAGGGAAAATAGGGCGCAGCTTCATATTCCGGATTTCCTTTCACTTTGAAGGTGTATAGGGCCCTGACGCTTCCACCGTCGATGCGATGAAGCCCCCTTTGGGTCAAGGCCCATAAACTGCCGCCGGCTATTTTGAAATCCCAGAACAGCTTCATCGGCTTGGTTTTGCCCTCTGTCTGACGGAGATAGGCACTGATAACCGGGCTCGTCAGATGATAGGCGGATTCAAATTGAAGGTCCTTGTTGAACACGATCAGCTTGGGAACAAAATCGTACAGGGCATACCATTTGCCGTTATCATAGGCCCACTGAGTGCGTAGGGAACGCGGATGCAGGTTCATGAGATGCTCGGGGAAGTCGGGATCTACCGCAACTTGGAGCGGCTTGCCCTCAGGACTGTAAAGGGTTGCGATTTCCTCGGGCCGGTTGCTCTCCGATGCGGACAAGAGGATCTTTCCGTCAACAACCGCGAACGACTTTGCATTGGCGCCGTAAGGAAAATGGGCGAATCCGCCTCTGATCGGCAGACGGAAGCCGTCAACATAATCGTTGTCGTAGTAATGGATGACTCGTTTTCGGGTGATCAACCAGATGTGTTTATCCTTCGCGTATAAGGCGAGGCGGGCACTGTTGTATTCGCCGGGGCCGCCGCCTGTGCGACCAATAGTCCGGATCAACTCGCCTTGCAGATTCAGTTCCATCACCTCCTCTGTGAGAGGGGCCAGGAAAATCCGGTCGGCATCGCTAACCAGGATGCGGTTCATCTTGTACATCACCGCACCATCCGTCTCGGTGAAAGGCGTGGCATGCAAGTGGATGATATCTATGTCGCGATCTGGTTTTTCATTAGCACAGGCTGCTTTTTGAGCCGGGTAAGAAACGCAAAGGAGCGCGGTTAAAAAAAGTCTCAAGTGGAGGGTCCTTTCGGCTGCATTCAGAATGGAATCGAACCGTCACAGTCAGGTTCCCAGGGATTGCATTCCTCAACAACAGGACACCAGGTTTCGTCCTCATCCAAGATCTCGAAACCATCGAGCACAGCGGCATAGGCGTAATCGGAAACTTCGGCTGTCCTGCAATGGTTGCCACCCGGAGACATGGCCCAAGCCATAAACAAACAGTCAATTGCAAAAGCAGTGCAGCTTAAAGCCAGGACAGGAGAAGAGACCAAAAGAAAACCAATCAGCAATAGAGCTTTCCCCATAGGAATTCCTTTCCATTTTCTTTTTAAGGCTAATGCGAGACTAAACATCTACACACATATTGTCAAGGGAAAGCCTTCGGCAACTTCAGTCAAAGAACCTGGAATTTTAGGGTTGCTCCCCTGGGCCGTTGGAATCGTCCGTGAGTTGGGTCCGGCTCGGAAGGAAAAGACGCGCCCGCCGCCAGTCGGCGGCGGGCTCGCTCGTGGTTATTTTGTCCGTGTGCGTATCATTTTGTGTTCTTCATCCGTGTTATCGGGCAGTGCGCAGGCTCACGGGTAGCGTGCTCAGGCAGATAATGCCGCTGTCGCCGCGGAGATCTTCAGAGCTATAGGTCGCGGGGGGAGCCGGTACAATGATTTCCAGTTACGTCAGGGTGAAGCACATCGCCGTTCAGATACAACATGCTTGAGTCATCTGATCCGTGGGATTGCAAGCTGTCTCCGTGCAACATACTTGGGTTTGACCATCACCCAAAGTATAAGGGCATATCACGCAAGTAATTCGTTCCGTAGGCTTACAATTAATTTCCGTAAACGCACAATCGACTGTTGCCCCGCCCACATGGATGCCGGGCGTCGTTGTAAAACTTTTGACCTTGATTTCATTAAGGCTTAGCTTGTCTTTCTCTTTCATGCTTTTCCTCCTCGTGGTTTTAGTATTTGTGATGCTGATGAAGCATGGGTTATGAAATAATCTATATAGATTAAATTAACTAATCAAGTGGATGGCTGAAATAAAACAAAATCCTCTTATTTGGAGAGGTCGATCGCCCCTGCCGAAGCCAGGTTTAGGGCACCCAAAATTCAAGTAGCCACAGCAAGAAAAGACGAGCCCGCCGCCGGTCGGCGGTGGGCTCGTTTGTGGTTATTTATTCCGGGCGCGTATCATTTTGCTTTCTTCATCCCGGTTATTGGATGGTATGCGCAGGCTCGCGGGCGGTGCGCTCGGGCAGGTGATGCCGCTGTCGCCGCGGATCAGGACGGTGTCGTCACAAGTTGGAGTGCTGAGATCTTCGGATTTCGCTGTATCAAAGGCGCAATCCCGGTAGAATGAAACTGAGGTGGCAATATGACCGGAGAGTGGGTAATCCGCGTGGATGAGGAGACCGATCAAAGGTTGCTCGGAGAAACAGCCTCATTATCTCAGCATCAATTGGTCGCGGAAGCCGTGCGGAACTTCTCCTGGGAGAAAGAACGATATATCAAGGCCGTGCAACAGGGTCAGGAGGATTTCCGCAACGGACGAGTCGTCAGTCACAAAGATCTGATCGAGGAGTTGGCGTCACGCCTTGCTGACTTGGGCTGACTCGGTTGCCCGCAAAATTTCCCGCGCCGAAGGTGCGCCGCAATTTAGCCCAGGGCAACGCCCGGGTGCCACCCCCTGGGCGCGCACGCATCCTGCGTGCTCTTCCTTGGGTTGGATATGATTTGTGGGTTTGGTTTTGTAGCAGTAAGTGAGTAATCCGCCTCGCCTCGCCCGGAGGGCGATTCTCGGCTTGCATGCACGCTGGAAGCGTGCGCGCCCAGGGGGTTACGCCTCGTCTCGCCCGGAGGGCGATTCTCGGCTTGCGTTGTTTCCTTTTCTTCGGGGGCTTTTCGATCGCCCGTGTAGGTGTAGCCGTAGCGGCGGAGGGTGTCGCGGATGCTCGATGCTTCTTCGCCGTAGAGGTTGGCGCGGATGTGGGTCATCAGCGCGCCGTGCAGGCGTTGCCCAGCCGCTCTTTGACGTTTGATCCGGTCGCGGATCTCCTTGATTTCACCGTGTTTGGCGTTGAGCGCCGTTGTTTTTTCCCGGGCCTCTTCCAGCAGCGGGTTCAGGCTCTCCGCTGATGGGGAGGTTATCGGGGCCTCGCCCTCGGCGGTCAGCTCCTCGAAGGTTGTTTGCATTTTTTCGGCCAGGGTCAGCCAGGCGTCCATTTTGGTGGGAATGGGCTGTCTGCCGGGTTTGATGTGGAAACGGCCCAGGACAGCCGGTGTAATCAGGCCTAAATCGCCCTGGCGTTTCAGGTTGTTACGGATCGCCCGGTAGACGCGAACCAGGTTCCGAACCGCTTGCTCCCTTTCACTGACCAGCACGCGGCGATCGGCCAGGGCCCTCGATAAGGTCTTGTGGGTTGCGGCGAAGGCGGTGCTCAGATCGGTGACCCGGTTGCGGAAACGCGCCGAGACCAGGTCGCGGCCCTCTGCCAGGTCCAGTTGTGCCGTGGCGGCGGCGGTTTTGAGGAATTGTTCCATGTTGCGATCACCGGTCGGCGGTATCAGTTTCATGGTATCTTCTCCCTGGCGAAGTTCGGCAGTCTGCCCCGAATCGGTTCGGTGCTTTACGATAGGAGCGCCTACTCTAGCAATAGTCATGCCGTGGTGTCAATGGCTAAAATCGTGCCAAATTTTATTTTGGGTTAACATGCTCCAAAAATGAGAGATATGTGTTAGTGTTTTTTTGCGATCGGAAGAAACTGCCGTCTGATTCATGTGAAATGACCGTTGCCGACTTGCCGAGGAGGTAGCCCGCATCGTGAAACGGCGGCTATCGATTGGCCGGGCATCGATCTTTTCAGAGGTGATGGTCGTCATCGTCGAGATGAGTGATTTGCCGGCAACATGAAAGGAAACCTGTCGACCGGGCGAGTACCTTGCTCTCACCCTAAAATGATGATTCCCGGCCGGTTGTCTCACTTGCTTCCACACTGGAATATTCATGCTCGGCAGGACGGAGCACGCCGTTTTCGGGAGGCAATGACCCCCTGGGCGCGCATGCATCCTGCGTGCTCTTCGTTGAGATGGGTATGCATTTTCGGTTTGATTTAATTATAGTGAGGGAGCAAGCCGCCTCGCCTCGCCCGGAGGGCGAATCTCGGCTTGCATGCACGCAGGATGCGTGCGCGCCCAGGGGTTTTCGCCTCGCTTCGCCCGGAGGGCGAATCTCGGCTTGCATGCACGCAGGATGCGTGCGCGCCCAGGGGGTCAGTCGAAGTTCTCGGCTACCTCGCCGATGCGCAATAACTCCAGGCGCAACTGCTCGGCGTATTTGTCCAGGTCTTCCTGGGGGCAATCCTCGGGGACTCTGACCGGCTTGCCGTAGACCACGTTGATACGGGTGAACAGGTGGGGCACGATGAAGGCGTCCCAACTTTTCAACTCCTTGCGGCGTTCGGCCTGCCAACTGACCGGTTGGATGGGCACGCCGGTCAGTTGCGAGGCAACGATCACGCCGCGTTGGACGGTGTACTTGGGGCCGCGCGGGCCGTCGGGCGTAAAAGCCAGGTCGTTGCCCTTGCGACATAAACGCACCATTTTGCGGAAGGCGTTGATGCCGCCGCGACTGCTGGAGCCCCGTTCACAGGTGATGCCGAAGGTACGCATGGCCCAGGCGGCGATACCGCCGTCCTTGGATGCCGAGATGAGGGGCACCACCGTGCGGTCCTTTGGCCGGAACTTCAGGTAGGTGAAGACGGTCAACAGGTCGCGGTTGTGGAACGCCGATATGATGAAGCGCTCTCCCGAATCGAAATGCTCGCGGATGTGGTGGGTATCGATGAAGCGTTTGCGGCAACACATATAGATGAACCGCATCAACAGCCCGGCGGTCAGGCCGATCAGACGAATGGATAATTTGTCACCGGATTTCAAGAAACCTCCCTGGCAAAACAAGTTCTTCCCATTTCACGGTTCCTATTCTATAAAAGGAATGCCAGGATTAGACCAGTTGTTTCCCGCTTGTAGTGCTGAACGGCGATACGGTGAAACAAATTGCCTTACCCAAGCGATTAAAGCATGGTGCCCGACAGCATCCCGGGGAGCGTTATGAGATCGGACCGCATCAAGAGTATCTTTTTTCTTGCCTTGCCCATCATCGGCGGCATGATTTCCCAGAACATTTTGAACCTGGTCGATACCTGGATGGTGGGGCGCATCGGCAACGCGGCCTTGGGCGCCGTGGGCTTGGGCGGCTTTGCCACTTTTATGTCGCAGGCCATCATTCTGGGCATCTCCAGCGGGGTGCAGGCTACCGCCGCGCGTCGCTTGGGCGAGGGCAAGCATCACCGCACCGCGGTTTCACTGAACGCGGGCCTGATGATCGTACTGGTGATTGCCCCGGTGCTGTCGATTGTTTTGTACAATGCCATCCCGCATTTCTATTACCTGCTGAACAACGATCCCGATGTGATGTTGCACGGCAAACCCTACTTCCAGGCGCGTGTGCTGGGCATTACCTTCGTGGGCATCAACTTCGCCTTCCGGGGATATTGGAACGGGGTGAACCGTGCCTGGTTCTATATGGGCACCCTGATCCTGATGCACACCGCCAATATCTTCCTGAACTGGGTCTTTATCTTCGGGAACCTGGGAGCGCCGGAAATGGGCGCTGCCGGCGCCGGCCTGGCCACCACGTCCTCCGTGGTGTTGGGTTCCGCCATTTACGTGATTCTGGGCATTACCCAGGCCGACAAAGCCGGTTTCTTGAACATCATGCCGTCCATGGATGAGATCAGATCCTTGATTCGGCTCTCGCTGCCCAGCGGCATTCAGCAACTGTTCTTCGCCGCCGGTTTTACCGCTACCTTCCTGATCATCGGTAAGGTGGGGCAGATGGAACTGGCCGCCGCCAACGTGTTGATCAACGTCACCCTGGTTGCCATCCTGCCGGGTATGGCCCTGGGTCTGGCCGCCGCCTCGCTGGTGGGACAAGCGCTCGGACGCAACGATCCGGAAGATGCCTCGAACTGGGCCTGGGACGTGGTCAAGGTGGGCATGGTCATTATGGGCGTGCTGGGCCTGCCCATGTTGTTCGTTCCCGACATGATCCTGAAAATCTTCCTCACCGATCCCGCCACGGTAGAAGTGGCCCGCCTGCCCATGCGGATCGTGGGCTTTACCATGATCGGCGAAGCGGTGGGCATGGTTCTGATGAACGCGTTACTGGGCGCCGGCGCCGCCAAAACCGTCATGGTGGTCTCCATTGTGGCCCAGTGGCTGGTCTTTCTACCCCTGGCCGTGCTGGTGGGGCCGGTTTTGGGTTTCGGTCTGTTGGGGATCTGGATCCTGCAGGGCGTCTATCGCGCGCTGCAATCCCTGACCTTTGCCATGATCTGGGTTCGCGGTGACTGGCGGACCATCAAGGTCTGAGTTACCCCAGGTAGGCCGCGATGACGGAGTCATCACGACCAACCTGGGGCTGATAGTGCACAACGCCCTTCGGGGTATAAGAAGACGGCAACAAAGGCAAAAAGGTCAACGCCTTGTAAAACCCCAGGTCATGTGTCATTCAGGCAACACCAACATCGGGCCTTAACCCTAATCGCATTGTTATTGGTGGTTAAAGGTCCGGGGAGCAGAGAGGTTGGTTGGTTTGCAGGATCATGTCCAGGATATCGATTCTTTGCGATCCGTCCCGGTCCAACTCCGCCTGTTCGCCGGGGTCGTTCAGCCAGCGGTCGGCCTGATTGTTGAGGAATTGCCGTTCGTCGCCTACTTGAATGGTCAGGGAATCGAAGGCGGTATCCGTGTCGTTGTCGGTCAGGTCGACCCGTAGGACATAGGTTCCCGGAAGGGTAGGGGAGAAGGTAGGTGCGGAGGCGCCGGTGTCGTCCAATTGGGCCGCGTCCAGGTCGGGGCCCGATTCAATGTGCCAGGACCAGGCCAGGGGTTCGACGCCGTTGGCGGGTGTTGCATTCAGTTGGAGGGATCGGCCGGCGCAGGTGCTTTGGTCGGGTCCCGCTTCTACCTCCAGAACCAGGCGCTCCAGGGAGATGCGCCAGGCGCCTCTGCCGTAGCTCGCGGCGGTCATGACCGTGCCGGTAACTTCCAGATCGAGGACCAGCAGGCCCAGGGGCATGCCCCGATCCATGGGTTGGAAGGAGGCGCCGGTGTCCGTGCTTTCGAATACGCCCAGGTCCGTGCCCACGAACACACGCCCGGTCGTGTTGGGGTCCATGGCGACGGTATTGGCGGGAACATCGGGCAGCCCGGCGCCCATGCCGATCCAATTGTCGCCGCCGTCAGTGGTTCGGTAGAGACGGGATGCGCCGAAACCGCCCCTGGTGATCCATACCCGATCGGTGTTTCCGGGTTCGATGAGAATATCGGTAACCGTAGCGGCCGGGTAGTTGTTGGTGACATCCTGCCAGACAGGATTGGCGGCCAGTGCATCGAGGCAGCGGTGGATACGACCGTTGGCCGTGCCGCCGTAGACCACCAACCCCGTGGGAGTGGATTGCGCGACCAGGGCGCTGAAACGGCCGCCGCCCAACGCGTCGGCGGATAGAGACGTCACCGTGTCGCCGCGATCGTCCGAACGATAGATGCGGTCGGAAGCAATAAACAGGTGGGTGGTCGCGCCGTTTGGATGGATGCCCAGTTCCATGGGCATTTTAAACGGCCAGGGATCGGTAGGGTCGATGCCGGCAAGCGCCAGCAGTCTGTAGCTTGCGGGATTACCGCCGGTCGTGGAACGGATCACGCGGGGTAGACCGGCCACGGGCGGACCGGCCTGGTAGACGATGTCGGGGTTCAACGGGTCGACCAGGTTGGTGGTGCCGTCGCCGTTATTGAAGGTGACCTGCCACACGATATCGCCGTTGGTGCGCATGGAGGCGTTGTCCATGGAACCGCCGTAGACCCGCGACGGGTCATCGGGCCGCACCGCCACATCGAAGAGTTGGGTGGTGGGCATGCTGTTGTTCAGATTGGTAAAGGTGGCGCCGCCGTTGTCGGTGCGCCAAAGGCCGCCGTCGGTGCCGATCCAGTAGCGGTTCGGTTCGTCGGGATCGTAGACCAGCGCGTGGACGTCCTGGTGAACCAGTTGAGTGCTGCCCCACGGGTCGACCTGGTTGACCAGCGAAAAGCCGGCGTCGTCAGACTTGGCGAAGCGAATGGAGCCCACCAGCAGGCGTGCGGCTTCCGTGGGATCCACGGCCAGGCAGAGGTTGTACCAGCACTGACCCTCGCAGGCATCGGCGTTGCGCAATTGCCAGGTATTGCCGCCGTCTTGGGTCTGGAATAAGGAGGTGACACCGTTCAGGTTATTGACCAGGGCGTAGAGGGTGTCCGCCCGGGAGGGCGCCATGGCCAGGCGACAGCGACCCACGTTGCTGCCGAAGTCGATGCCGTTTTCAAGGCGGGTCCAGGTGAGTCCGGCGTTCTGGGAGCGGTAGATGCCGTTTTCGGAGGCCGTGAAACGACCCACGGCCGCATAAACGATATTGGGATCGGTGGGGTGGGTGACGATGTCGCCGACGGAGCCGTCGAGCACCCGGGTCCAGTTGTCGCCCTGGTCGGTCGAGCGGAACAGGCCGCCGTCCTCGGTGTTGCCTTCAGTGCAATAAGCATGTCCGCCGGCTAATAGAACGCCCGCCGTGGTTTTGGCGACGGCAGCGATATAGGAGAGTTCCAGCAGCGAGCCCTTGACCCCGTTTTTGGCCGTGAAGTTTGCGCCGCCGTCCGTAGAGACATAGAGACCCATGCCGAAATAACCGGCGCAGAGTTGGGTGTGATCACCGGTGCCGACCCAGATGGTTTCGGGATCGGCGGGGTCCAACAGGAGGGAACCGATACTCAGCGTGCCTATCTCGTCGAACAGGGGTGACCAGTTTGCTCCGCCGTCAGTGGTCTTCCACAAACCGCCCGAACCGGTGCCGAGATAAAGGATATCCTTGTTCGAGGGGTGAACGGCCAGGGCGGAAACCCTTCCGGCGACTTGACCCATACGCCAGTCGAAGATATCGGCGGTGTCGGGTCCCAGGGAGATCCAGGACGGTTGTGTCACCCGTTGTTTCCGCGGATTACGGGCGAGATGCGTCAGGGCCGAACGCCGCAATGATCCGGGTTTTGGTATTTGGTTCAGGCCGCGTTGTTCGGCGAACCACGCGTGGCGGGCCTTGTTACGGGTTTCTTCGCCCGGTCGTCCCGTGTCGCCGGCCCAAAGGAAACATGCGATTATGAGCGCGCCTGAAAAAGCGGAACATCGGACCATGACACCAACCTCTCACGAGAGCCATCATACCACGCGCTCGAGAGCGAATCAGGTTTCCAGTGCTTTGGGGTTGGTTTCGGGGACCCTGGTTGAAGCCGTCCGGAGTTTGCCCACGTTTCGAAAAATGCTGTGGGACAGTAGTTTCATCGCGGGTTGATAGGCTCCCAACTCGATCAACTGATCCGTCAAACGTTCGGGCAGGGAAAATGCAAAGCTTTGCACGGAAGCCGGACGGCTGCCGGGAGGCGACGTTGTGGTCAGCAATGCCGAAATGGGTAGAACAGACAAGACGATGATCGTACACACTAAATTTTTCAGAGCCGCCTCCGTCGGGCCGACCGTTCCGGTTGGTCAGGTCCCCCGTGATATAGTTCTATCTTACGGTTTCGTCAGGTAATGGTTGTTTCAAAAAGAGAAAACATGATCATGTTCACAAAACGTTGTGGGATTAGGCTTTCCAGCCGGTGATCAACGGTCGTTAACACTTATCAAATCCAGGCGATCGAGTGATCGAAACCCGGCGTATGCCTCGGTTTATTCAGTGTTTCGTGTTGATCAGCGGCGGAAAAGATTCAGTTCGGCTCTAACGGGTCGAAGATCATGCGCACGTTGGTGATCTTCTGCCAGATTTTGTTGGAGAGCCCGGTGCAGAGTTGTTCGATTTCGTTGACCGCGGCCAGGACGACTTCGTCGTTCATGTTCTGGGCGTAGAGGGCAGCGGTTTTACCGAGCAGGGACAGCATCTCGCTGCAATAGTCGAGATAGCGTTGTAGTTGTATGCTGTTCAGGACTTGCGGCGGCGGGATCTCGTCCTGCCACTCCTCCTCGCCCTCCGAGCGGCGCTTGATGCGTACCGGGTCCTTGGTGAGTTGGTGCATGTCGATGACATGAGCCAGGGCCCGGTACTCGTTGAGCGCGGCCAGGGCGCGGCGACGTTTGACGCGGATCTCGATGGTGACCAGGAAGAAAATGGCCGCGCCCAGGAAGACCAATTCGCTGACCAACGCCTCGGTGGCTTCGAAGAACTGGCCCTTGAATTCCAGTTCGGGGTCGAATGAGGTGAAGGTATAGACGACGAAGGAGAGCATCAACACGATGATGCCCGCAACCACGCCGCGCAGCCACCACATGGGTTTGGCGATTTCCTCGCAGTGCTCGTCGGCTTCTTCGACAACGGTTTGCAGTTCCTCGCAGACCTTACTGAGGCCGGAGTTGGGAAAGCGTTTTTCTATTCGCGACCGCAGTCTGACCGCGGTCGACTCGATGCGTTCTATTTGTAATTCCCGATACATGTACCTGACCCTAGACTTGATTGAAGAAATCGTTGCCTTTGTCATCGACGATGATAAAGGCCGGAAAATCCTTGACTTCGATCTTCCAAACGGCTTCCATGCCCAGTTCCGGGTACTCGTGGACTTCTACCTTGGTAATGCATTCCTTGCCCAGGCGCGCGGCCGGCCCGCCAATGGAGCCCAGGTAGAAGCCGCCGTATTTTTGGCAGGCCTCGGTAACCTGGGGCGTGCGGTTGCCCTTGCCCAGCATGATCATGGAGCCGCCTTCCTTTTGGAAGAGCCCCACGTAGGGGTCCATGCGCTGGGAGGTGGTGGGTCCGAAGGAGCCTGAAGCGCGACCCTCTGGGGTTTTGGCGGGTCCTGCATAGTAGACGGGGTATTCCTTGAGGTAGTCGGGCATACCCTCGCCGCTGTCAAGGCGCTCCTTGATCTTGGCGTGGGCAATGTCGCGGGCGACGATGATGGGGCCGCTCAGCATGACCCTGGTTGCCACCTTCAGCCTGGTCAACTCTGCCAGAATGTCTTTCATGGGCCGGTTGAGGTCGATGGACACCGCGGGCGTATCGGCGTCGTCGTGACCGGTGGGCAGGAAGCGCGCCGGGTCGGTCTCCAGGGCTTCCAGAAAGACGCCGTCGGGGGTGATTTTGCCCTTGATGTTGCGATCGGCCGAACAACTGACGCCCATACCGACCGGGCAGGAGGCGCCGTGGCGCGGCAGACGGATAACGCGCACGTCGTGCACGAAGTACTTGCCGCCGAATTGGGCGCCGATACCGGTTTCGCGAGCCCAGACTTCGACCTGTTTCTCCAAATCCAGGTCGCGAAAGCCGCGGCCTTGTTCATTGCCTTCGGTGGGCAGGTGATCCAGGTAGCCGGCGGAGGCCAGCTTCACGGTCTTCAGGTTGTCCTCGGCCGAGGTGCCGCCGATGACCAGGGCCAGGTGATAGGGCGGACAGGCCGCGGTACCCAGGGTGACGACGGTATCACGAACGAAGCTTTCCATGGAGGTAGGGTTCAGCAGGGCCTTGGTTTTCTGGTAAAGGAAGGTCTTGTTGGCGCTGCCGCCGCCCTTGGCCACGAAGAGGAAGTGGTATTCATTGCCGGGTTTGGCGTAGATGTCGACCTGGGCGGGCAGGTTGGTGCCGGTATTCTTTTCCTTGTACATATTCAGCGGGGCCACTTGGGAATAGCGTAGGTTGGTTTCGGTATAGGTCTTGAACACGCCGCGCGACAGCCAGTCCGCATCGTCCTCGCCGGTATAGGTATCCTCGCCTTTCTTCCCCATAATGATGGCCGTACCAGTATCCTGGCAGCCGGGGAACTCATACTCGGCGGCAATTACGGCGTTGCGCAACAGGTCCATGGCCACGAAACGGTCGTTTTCGGAAGCCTCGGGGTCGTGCAGGATGCGCGCTACCTTTTCCAGGTGGGTGGGACGCAGCAGGTGGGCAAGGTCGCGAAAGGCCTGACGGGATAACTCTTCCAAGACGCTCGGCTCGATGCACAGAACCTCGCGGTCACCGTGTTTCCGGACCGAGACGCCGTCGATGTCCAGTTTTTTGTAGGGGGTGGTGTCGTCCAAGATCTGCAAAATAGGCTGGTAGGTATATTCCGGCATGGGGAGCCTCCTCTCAATTGTCAAACCATTAGTTATTCTAACACTTTGGTCGCCGGATTCAAGCGGTAGAGCCGACGAGCCGGGCGGGATTAAAAGTGGAAGGAAAGAACCGGCATCTGAGACGAACCAATGCATCGTGCGGCCGCGCGACGTACTGCTCGATGATCCGGCACAAATCGACCCAAGAATAAGGGTTTTCATTTTCTTTGCTTAACGAAGACATCACATGGGCTATATAATCTGAGGTTTGGAAAGGGAGGGTTCCAACCGGAACCAAGGAGAGTGTTTTGAGTGAACCGTTCGATTTAAAGGGTCTGATTGCGATCGTTGCCGATCAATTGGTCATCGACCCCGCCGATATTACCGCCGAATCTCACCTGGCCGATGACCTGGGCATCCAGTCGATTGACCTGATCAAGATCGTCATGGCCATCGAAGAGAAGTACGACATGGAGTTCGAGGACATCGACCAGGAGCAATTGAAAACCGTGGGCGACGCCTTCCGTCTTCTGTCGGAACAATTCACGCAAGCCTGATCGATCATGGAGGGAGGCCGCAAACCATCCCTGGAGAGGTTGCCATGACCCATACGGAAGTCAGTTATCCCGCCCCTGCCGATACCGTCGCGTTCGGAGCCTATTATCGCGAGCAAGGTTATGTGGTTGCCAACGACCTGATCCCCCATGACCTGTGCGATGCCCTCTACCAAGCCTACATGGCCGATATCAAACATTTTAGCGGTCCGATCATGCGCCAGGCCACGACCCGACCCGAGCGCCACAATTTATCCAGGTTCGGACATATGACCAACCCCATCCTGAACCTGCAAGATCTGGAGGAAGAAGCCTTTCAACCCTTCCGCCGGGCGGCGCTGGACATTGTTTCGCATCCGGATATGCAGCATGCGGTCGCCGTGTTGACCGAGGAAGAGCCGGTGCTGGTGCAGACCATGTACTTCGAGAGCGGCCGCGGCAACGACCCGCATGCCGATTCGCATTTCTCCGACGCGCGCAAGACCGGCAGCATGGTGGGCGCCTGGGTGGCCCTGGAGGATATCCCCAAGGAAGCGG
This sequence comes from Acidobacteriota bacterium, assembly GCA_030066195.1. Classification (GTDB taxonomy): domain Bacteria; phylum Acidobacteriota; class Holophagae; order Acanthopleuribacterales; family Acanthopleuribacteraceae; genus JASJCB01. The sequence goes on along the minus strand of JASJCB010000114.1, from coordinate 17,762 downwards.
GTCCGTTTTTCGTCTACCCGGGCAGTCATCTGTTGGGCGACCCCGCGCGAAACCCGGATGATGTGGTTGCCGACTACCACGATTGGGAAAGTATTATTCTGGGCAGTGTCAACAATTACCAGGGCAGCGGCAAGACCTCGGGCGGTCTTCGCGAACTGCGACGCGCCTATAAACTGATGACGAGTATGTTCGAGCGGCGCGGCATTCAGATGAGGGTGCCCGAATTGAAGCGCGGCGACGCGATCTTCTGGAGTTCGTTGATGGTGCACGGCAGTTTGAAGCCTACCGATGCTTCGCGCACGCGGAACTCCTTGACCGCCCATTTCATTCCCGGTTCGCAGGACTACCTTTTAGGCCGTGAGCGACCGCAGGAACTGGTTTTGAACCGGCACCAGGGCCTGAACATCCACCATCCGGCCCGAGCGGTCGATCGAGGAGCATAATTCATGACTGAACGCCTGAACGCGGCGTTTGCCGAGTACCTGGGTCATCCCGATCCCATGGCCGACGTCCCTTCCCTGGCTGCCATGTTGCAACGACGCGCGGAACTGACCCCGGATCAACGGGCGTGGACCTTCGGTGATCGAGATCAGACCTACGCCGAGCTTCAGCAGCGTGTCGAAGCCTTCAGCGCATTCCTGGCTCAGGGGGGCGTAGTTGCGGGTGATCGCGTGGTTTTGGTGCTGCCCAACAGCGGTGATTTCTTTGCGGCTTTCTACGGCGTGTTGCGGTTGGGCGGAGTGTCGGTACCCATCTTTCACGATTCGGGCGTGGATCGTATGGCGACCATAGTCGGGCTCTGCGAGGCGCGTGGTTTGGTTACGGCCAAGCCTTTGAGTAACGAGGCGCGGGCCCATATTGCCGAGGTCATCGGTTACGAACCGGCTTTTTTCAACCTGGCCGAGGGCGTTGCTTTCGAGGGCGGCGTCGCCGCGGGTAATCCGGGTTTGGATGACCTGGCCATGTTGCAATATACTTCTGGGACGACCGGTGATTCCAAGGGCGTGATGCTGACTCATGGGAACCTGTTGGCCAATCTGCGGCAGAATACCATCGGCGGTCGGTTCAGCAGGGACGATGTCTTCGTCAGTTGGTTGCCGGTCTATCACGACATGGGGCTGATCACCATGACCATGTGTCCGTTCTACCTGGGTGCGCATTTGGTGCTTTTGCCCGTGTCGTTGCGAACGGATCGTTGGCTGAACGCCATCGCAAAACACGGCGGCACTTTTACCGCGGCGCCCGACTTTGCCTATCGGTTCTGCCTGAAGTTCTCCAAGAAGGGGCATCACTACGACCTTTCCACGCTTCGCTGGGCTTTGATTGCGGCCGAACCGGTTCGTGCGACGACCGTGGCTCGGTTTGAGGAGAAATTCGGGGTGCCCGGCGTACTGCGGCCAGGTTATGGTTTGGCGGAAGTATCGGTGGGCGCCTCGATCTGGGGTCTCGATGCCGGCGGTATCCTTACGGATAAAGATGGGAATGTCTCGGCCGGTTCTGCTCTGCCGTATATGGATATCGCCATTGCCGCGGGCGACGGCGGGGATTATGCGGAGCAAGGTACGGTGGGCGAAATCGTGTTGCGCGGTCCGTCGTGTACCCAAGGATATTACCGCAATCCCGAACGGACGGCGGCCTTGCATTTTCGTGACGGCTACATCCGCACGGGCGATTTGGGTTATCTAGACCAGGACGACCGGCTGTTCATTGTGGGTAGGGCCAAGCATATCATCATTCGAACCGGTCGTAACTTTGCGCCCAAGGACTTCGAGGAGTTGGTGGAGGACGTACCGGAGGTGCGCCGTGCGGCGGCGATCGGGCTGGATACCGGCGACCTGGAAGGCGAGGCCATCCATATCTTCGCGGAAGTCAATGCCAAATCGGTTGCGGACCAGGAGGCGGCTACAACCGTCGTGCGGGCCATGATAGACCGCATTCTCACCCAACTTGGGGTTCGTCCCAATCACGTACATCTGGTCAAGCCGAAGACCATTCCCATGACCTACAACGGAAAACTGCGTTACGGGGCATTGACTGAAGACTTTGCTTCCGGGAAGTTGGCGGAAGCAGGTTTGCTGTTATTTTCAAAGTAAAGGCATAGGCTTGAGCAAGTCCTGTCTACGAGCCCTTCAATTTGGCATTGAGTTTTGCCAACTTTTCTTTTAGAGGGGCGGCGAGTGCGGCCGCTTCTTTGCTGGTCAGCTTGCCCATCTCTTCAAGCCTGCTCAGTAATTCTAATTGGTCCGTGACACCGCGCTTCTCACCGCGCTTCTCACCGCGCTTCTCACCGATCTTCTCACCGCGCTTTTCACCGATCTTCTCACCGCGCTTTTCAAAGTAACGGGCATAGGGCGTATCTTCAATAGGTGGGATTTCCGCGATCATTTTTTCTACCTCCTCGACATTGGCGAAACGGCCGACCAGCCAGGACTTGAAAACCCGGAGCATGCCGTTTCGGGCCGCCTCGCTTAAGGGTGCTTCTTGAATTTTCCGGTAGTGATGATTGGCCTCGTTACGTAAGGTAGACTGGTCTTCGCAAGTAAGAGGGAAGAAGACCGAGAGCAGGATATGATCCGGGTCCTGCACACGCAGGGCTTCCAGGATGTCCTCCAGATAGTATACCTGAATTCCGGGTAAGCCACTACAGGCCAGTTCATACCAGGGTTGGGTGCGCGGATCATGGTTCTTGTGGAAGAAAACGATCGCGCCGCGAATTTCGCGCTTGGGGTACATGAGGCCGAAAAGGGCCATGCCCGCAACTAAGAGGTGATAAATGGTTCGCAACCAATAGGCTTGGAATTCGATGATGTATACCGGTAGTCGCGGGTCTTCCGGTTCAAAAACACCGTCAATGCGGCGCTCTAAAGCTTTAAGCGTTTCTGAGCGCAAGTTGCATTTGCCTTCCAGTTTAAGAGAGAGGAAATCCTTCAACAGTTCGGGATTGGCTTGAAAAAGGTTCAAAAGTTCCGAGTCGGTATTCATAGTGGGCACACTCCATAACGTGTCCTACCTTACCGGCCGGCGACCAGGATGTCAAAAAATGTATTCAGCAAATTACGTGAAGCGTAAGTCGAAGATTTACAGCAGCCTTGTTGAAATTATTTGAAGCGTCGTCAACAGCACGGAATACCGATAAACTCAACCTGACTTTACTCTATTTTACCTGTCGCGGGTTCCTCCGGATAAGCGGCCAGTCTCATTTCCGGTTCTTCTAAATACGTACCGGTTTGCTCGTCGTCGTCTTTGATTAACAGCCAGGCCACCAGAATGAGAAGAATGATGATTACGCCCAGTAGAATGCCGACCATGCGGTTGCTCTTCTTCTCTTGAGGTTCGGGACCCAGGTCTATGGTTTTGATTTGGGCCGTGGGTTCGCCCTGGTCTTCTTCCTTCAACCCTTCCTGGGCGCTGTAGAGGCCTGTCGTTTTCAAATTGTAATAGGACGGGTGCTGTTGCTGTTCTTCCAGTTCTCGGACAGCTTCCTCGTCGGTGGGAATATCGCTTGCCTTCAGGTTGATCTGGGTACCGGTGTGGGCAAATTTATAATCTCCGCAGCCGACCTTGAAGTTGAAATTATTGATGCGGATGATGTCGCCGGCCCTGATCTCGGTTTGTTCCACCTTGCGGCCGTTCAGAAAAGTTCCGTTGGTGCTGTTCAGGTCGATCAGGAAATAGCTGCCGTGGTCGATTTTGACCTCGGCGTGGTAGCCCGAGATGGATTTGGAGCTGATGACGATGTCGTTATCGTCGAGACGACCGATGGTGATGGTTTCCTTTTCCAGCGGGAAGGTTTTGCCGTCCATGGTGTCGGTCAATCCGATCAGGTAGAAGGACATGTCTTCACTGTAGGCCTGGGGGATGTCTCGGTCCGTACCCGCTTCCGTCTCGTATAGTAGTTCCGCATCGCCGATTTGGATGAAATCACTGTGGGTCAAAATTTTCGATTTGACCATCTTCCGGTTGACGTAAGTACCGTTTGTGCTTTTCAGGTCGATCAGTTCCCAGCCCTCGTCACATCGGCGAATCTGAGCATGTAAACGGGAAATGCCGTTTCCCTTCAGCTCTACTTCAATACCTTCTTTGCGACCAATACGAATCACATCTCCCGTCATGGGAAACAGCTTGTCTTGAATGGGAGAGCTTAGCCCTCTGAGAAAGGACGTGGGACCGGTAGGTGATTGCTCCATGTATCCAAACCCCTAACAAGGCTTTACAACAACAACATCATATAACAAACAAAGCCTTGTGTTAAAAGAAATGTGTAATTGGTCGTGGCAACGGCGCAACAAGCAAGCCGTTGCCGTCATCTTAATCGTGGCGGAGGGCTTCGATAGGGTCCAGGCGCGCCGCTTTCATGGCCGGGTAGATCCCGAAAACCAGGCCGATGGCCGCGCATACGCCCACCGAGAGCACCACGGCCGTGGACGACCATGCCGTTGCCCAACCGGAGTAGGCCGCAATGACCCTGGCGATGAGAAAACCCAGCAAAATCCCCAGAAGTCCGCCGAAGAACGAAATGGCGAACGCCTCGATCAGGAACAGGCGTTGGATGTCCTTTTGGGTGGCCCCGATGGCGCGACGAATGCCGATCTCGCGGGTGCGCTCCAGAACATTGGCCAACATGATGTTCATAATGCCGATACCGCCCACCAGCAGGGAAATCCCGGCGATGGCCGACATGACGATGTTGAAGATGTTCTGGGTCTTGCGATGTTGTTCCAACAGCGCCTCCGGCACGACCAGTTCGAAATCGTCCACCCCTCGGTGACGCGTGGTCAACAAACGCGAGAGGGTTTGCGCCGCCCGGTTGCTGTCCACGCCCTCGGCCAGTTGGATGTGAAACTCGTCCAGCTCTTCCTCCATGGTTTTGAACTGGAAACGCTTCAGGGCGGTTTCGATAGGCACGAAAATCTTGTTGCGGTTGCTTTGCAGCTTCACGCCCTCGAACTCGGTTTGTTCGGTCCGATTGTCGGCCAGCACACCCACGACGGTAAACCACAGGTGGTTGACCTTGACCATGCCGCCGATCGGATCGCGGTTTCCGAACAGGTCATGTGCCGTCCGCGGGCCGATCACGCAATTCTGTGCATAGCCCGCGGCGTCCAGTTGGGTTAGCGGTCGACCTCCGGCTACCTCCAGGTTGGCCATGTCGAAATGGGTCGGGGAGACGCCCAAGACCTGCGCGTCCGATTTGCCGAATTGGCTGAACTGGCTGTAGATGCGAACTCGTTTGAGGGCCGTGTAACCGGTTAGAAACGGCAGGGTGTCGCGAGCCGCCTCCAGATCTTGCAGGTTGAGACCCATGGACTCCTCGCGAATCTCGGCCAACATGTCATCAGGGGTAGGTTTGGACTTGACCAGAATGTTGCGCAACCCCATGGTGTCGATGATTTGCAGGGCCTCGCGTTCCGCGCCCTCGCCCACGCTGAGCATGGCGATGACGGCGCCCACGCCGAAGATCATGCCCAGCAGGGTCAGTAGGGTTCGTAGTTTCTGGTTGGCCAATTCATCGATTGCTTGGAGTAAATCTTGGTACCACTCGATCACGCTTTGTCCTCCGGCACACTGAGCGCAATCGATTCACCGGCGCTCAAGCCCTCTTCAATCACGGTGCGCGTGGGTCCGCGCTTGCCGGGTTTTACCTTACGGCGCTCATAATCCTTGCCTGTCGCCACGTAAATCCAATGTGCGCCGTCCTCCTCGAACAGGGCCTGGTTGGGAACGGCAAGCACGCCGACCTGTTTTTCGATGACGATGGTCGCGGTTGCAAAGCTGCCCGGTTTCATGAACTCGTGATCGGTTTGGTCGAAGGACAGCACCACCTCGAAATACTTCACCGGGTTGCCGCGCTCCAGGGCAACGGCCAGGCCGGCAACACTTTTGACACGGGCCTTGTAGGCGTGCCCGGGACGGGCATCCAGCACTACTTCCGCATCCAGTTCGGGTTTCAGGCCGGCGGCCTCGGACTCCAAAACGTAGACCTTGGCCTCCATGGCGCTGGTGTCGGGCAGTTCTCCCAGGTCCATGCCGCGCCAGACATTCTGTCCTACTTTGGGGGCTTCACCTCGCCAATTGCGACGGTAGTAGAAGGAACCGTCGTGAGGCGCCGTAATGACCAGGGTTTGCTTCTGTTCCAATACGTTTGTCAATTCCAGGTTCAGACTTTCCTTCCTCAGGTTCCTGATTGCGGTCTGCGCTTTGCTTTTTTCTCCATGGCGGTCGCGATTGGTTTCCAGGTAATCTACTTTGGCGTCCAGAAAACGAATGTTCATTTCACCTTCGATAATCTCCTCGCGAGAGAACAGGTGTTCGTTTTTCGGGGCATAACTGATCGCCTGGTCCTTCTCCTCGGTAGTGACGAAGATGTCCGCGTTAAGGTTACTCAACTGCTCGTCGCTCTGCCGATTCTCCACGTCGGTTTCGTGACCGAGTACGGCAAGGTTGGTTCTCTGGTCGGCTTCGCTCTTGAGCAGTTGACTGTCGTCGAAGCGCACCAACTCGTCGCCCTTTTTTACCTCGGAGCCCTCCGGTATGATCCAGGAAATAATCATGGCCGAGCGGACATTGGTGGGTACCTTGACCGGAGTTGCTTTGACCGCGCGGCAGATACCCTCTGCTTTAACTTGGATTTCGTAGTCGTCTTGGGTTACCCGGTAGGTAACCACACCGTCCGGTTTCTCATCACCGCAGGCCGTGAGCAGGACCAGCAAACCAGTGAGAAGCAGTTTTTTCATTCCGCGGTCTCCTCTTCACCGGCGTTGTCTACCAGAATGGTATCGCCTTCTTTCAAACCGTCCAGCACTTCTACCAGGTCACCCGAAACGCGGCCGGTGGTTACGGTGGTTCGCCGCGCCTTGCCGGCCCTTAATACTTTGACATAGGGCCCTTTGTCATCGAATGCGACCGCTTCCTCGGGAATTTGCAGCACATCGTCCTCCTGAGACACCAGGATTTCCAAACGTGCGGCCATGCCCGGTCTCATCAGTTCAGTATCGGGTTCCAGGACTCGAACTACCGCATCGAAGATGATACTGGGTTTGTTGTTGGATTTTTGGCGGAAGATGGTGCCCAGTTCGGTAATTTCTCCTGCGAAAACCCGATCCGGATCTGCATCCAAACGGATGTTGACCTTTTGTCCCACCTTAACTCTGGATGCCTCGCGTTCGGCAATCACCGCGGCTACTTCCATATGCTCCAATTCCGGCAGTTCCATCAGCACCTGGCCCAACCAAACGGTTTCACCCTCGGTTACCTTGTCATCGCGCCAACGTTTGTGGACCACCAGACCCGATTTCGGGGCCTTGACGGTCATCATTTCGATATGCTTTTGCAGGTTGTCCACCTCCCTTTGGTATAGCGAGATCCTGCTTTCTTTGCTCGAGATGCGACCGGCCATCTTCTTCTTCTGGTTTTCGAATCGCGATGTGGCCAGTTCCAGTCTGGCCTTGGCCAATTCCAGGTCGTAGCGGGTCTTGGTCAATTCGGCGGAGGCAATCAGGTGGTCCGGGGTCTTGACCTTGCGTTCCAGCTTGGAGACTTCGACCTCCGCTTGGGCCAGGTCCAATTCATACTGTTCCAGAGCCTCCTGTTCCTCCAGGCGGATCTTCTCCAATTGCTTCTTTTCGGAGGACAGCGCGGTTCTTTGTTGTGCCATGCGATCCATCAGCTTCTTGGCGTCGAAGCGCACCAGGGGCGTACCTTCCTTGACATTGGTGCCCTCCGGCGCAAGGTAGGTGACGGTGAACTGCCACATGTTGGGCACCTTCGGGCAGGTAATGTTGACCGATTTGGAGGAGCGTAGGTCGCCGGTTGCCTCCACCACGGTGGCAAACTCGGCGCGTTTGGCTTCAACCGTTTCGCCGATGCTCTCCACGGACCTTGCGGAAACGAACCAGAAAACGCCGCCCGCGGCAAGGAGAAACACAACCGGTTGCCATAGTTTAATCTTCATGATTTCCTCCCGACCAGTCGCCGGTCATTTCCAATCTGACTCCTTCCTTCAGCGGGCCGTCAGAGGATAGGGCCAGATGGAAGGCATTCATGGCAACGGGTTCCACGGTAACGGGGTCTTTGCCTCGGGGTTTCACACGATAGGCTCCTTCCTCCAGGTGGACCGTTTCCAGAGGAATCAGCAGCAGGTCTTCCTTGGAAATGACGGTAATTTCGGTGCGAATGCTCATACCGGAGCGCATCTTGTCCAGGTCTTTTTCATCCAGGGAAATGCGAACCTTGAAGGTCGGGGCCTTTCCCCAACGTTTTCTGACCTCGCCGCGATTACTGACCTCGATGACGCGACCGGTAAACAGGGTATCGGGAAACGCGTCCAGGTACATGCGCGCCGACTGGCCGGGATGCAGCCAGGTTGCCTCGTTCTCGCCGGCAAAACATTCAACTTCCAGACTGGCCATGTCGGGAATGCTGAGAACGGGCGTGGTAGCCGGAACGTTATCTCCGATCTGGATCTTGCGGCCCTCCCAAGGCATCATGGCGTAAAGGACATAACCGCCGGTTTTGGCCGTGATTTCCATACCCCGAGCCCTGGCCCTGGTTTGTTGGTACTGAGCTTCTTTTCGCTGGATTTCCAGGTTCAGTTTATCCAGTTCCGATTTGGTGTTGGCAATTTGGTTATCCAAGGCGAGTTGGGCTTTTTCCAGGTCTTTTTCTGCTTTGATCAGGGCCAGTTGGTGATCGCGGTATTCCACGCCTTTGAGCAGGCTTTCGGGAATAGATGCATCGATCTTGGCTTTCTCGTGATTGATCTCGGCGGTTTTCAGGGCTATGCGTTTTTCGTGTTCCTGGGTGTCGGCCTCGGCTTTTTTGCGCGCCACATCCTGATACTTGCCCGCCAATTCGTCACTGATCCGCTGCAAGCTGTCTAAAATGCCCGAGTTATCGAATCGGGCCAGGGGGTCTCCCGGCTCCACCCGACTACCTTCCGCGGCCATCCACTTGATTTGGATCTGCCAGGTATCGCCCCGCGGCGCGTAAACCTTTTCGGATAGGTGGGCCGTCAACTTGCCGTCGAGGACAATGGTTTTTTCGAACGGGCCGCGAATAACCGCGGCATCACCCGCGAACAGCGGACCTGATAAAAGCGCCGTACATAATAAAAGGAAGGCGGATTTCATGCGGAAACCTCCTCGATGGGGCGACGTTCATCGGTCATGATCTTACCGTCGCGCATGCGAATGACGCGATGACAATAGGCCGCTATTTCCTCTTCATGGGTCACCATGACCACGGTGTTCCCGCGTCGGTGCAGGTTGACGAACAGGTCCATGATTTCCTTGGAGGTAGTACTGTCCAGATTGCCCGTGGGTTCGTCGGCTAAAATAATGGCGGGATCGTTGATCAGGGCGCGGGCAACCGCAACGCGTTGACGTTGGCCGCCGGACATCTCGGAAGGCCGGTGGTCCATGCGGTCACCCAGGCCGACCATCTGCAGCATTTTGCCCGCGCGTTTATTGCGTTCATCGCGGCTGATGCGGGAATAAATCAGGGGTAGAGCCACGTTGTCCAAGGCGGACGATCTGGGCAGCAGGTTGAAGGTTTGAAAGACGAAGCCGATTTCCTTGTTGCGGATACGAGCCAGACGGTCGTCGTTCATCGTGCTGACCTCGTGACCGCGTAAAATATAAGAGCCGCCCGAGGGCGTATCCAGGCAACCCAATAAATTCAGGAGGGTAGATTTACCGGAACCGGAGGAACCCATAATGGCGACGAAATCGTTGGGCGCCACCTCGAAAGAAACGCCGTCCAGCGCGCGGACCGTGATGTCGCCCATGACATAGGCCTTCTTTAAATCGTGAACTTTGATCATAAAACCCCTAGAAGCAAGCATGAAATGAATCGCTGAAACCGGCTCTCCCTTTCGGTTTTCAACGTGATAAATGCTCGCCATGAACAGATACAACTCAAGCAGCAGGCGAAAATGGTTTATAGCAGTCAATGACGCCCTTTACTTTAGGGACGTAGCACCCCGGTGAAAAGTTATAACTTTTTTGCTGCTTTTTCCACACAAGTCTTTACAAAGGCAGTTGTAAGGAGTGAAGAAAGGGGCAATCCCGGTAGTGGCAATATCCTAGCCGTTTGATGATTGCAGGGGGGGAGACGTGATCAGAGTCGGGTTTTCAATTGAACGACCAAAACATGCTCCCGAAGCCGGCTTCTTTTCCATTGACAAGAGGGCGTGCCATTCCTTTAAATAGACCTGTCATGAGTGAAGTAAGCAAGACAATGAAACCCATTCCGGTGATCCTGAGGGCCTGCTGTTTTGCGGCGGAAAAACACCGCGATCAACGGCGCAAAGACCCTCGGGCGACACCTTATATCAACCACCCTCTGGAGGTATCCATGGTGTTGAATGATGCCGGCGTCGAAGACCCGGAGATCCTGGCCGCTGCTCTCTTGCACGACACTCTTGAAGACACCGAAACTTCTGCAGAGGAGTTGGATGTGGCTTTCGGTCCCAGGGTGAGAGGATGGGTGGAAGAACTTACCGACGACAAAACCCTGCCTAAACATGTGCGGAAGCGGCAGCAGGTAGAAAAGGCGCCGGCAGCTACACACGAGGCCAAACTAATCAAATTGGCGGACAAAATCTGTAATGTTCGCGATATCCTGGACCATCCACCCAAGGGCTGGTCGCGGGAGCGATGTGAGGATTATTTATTCTGGTCGCGCGAGGTGGTTGACGGGTTGCGCGGGGCCAGTCAAGTTCTGGAAGAACGATTCGACAAATTATACAGCGCATTTTTCAAGGCGCGGCAGCACACCTGAAAAAAGGACAAGCATTGACCATCGATACGACCATCGCCAGGAAACTCGATCCTGAACGTGTTCAAGGTGATTACCGGGGGGATAAGACGGGTCCTACTCTTGTCCTTCTGGGCGCCATGCACGGCAATGAGGTGGAAGGACTGCTGGCCATGAGACGGGTATTTGACGACTTGGATCGTATGCGGCCTTATTTTCGCGGTCGATTGATCGGGCTGACCGGGAATCTGGCCGCGCGGCGTCGCGGGGTTCGCTTTATCGACCAAGATCTCAATCGTTTTTGGATTAGGGAGCATTTAAGCGGCGAATCCGGTTACCAGTTCAGTGAATTTCAGGAAATGTTGGAGTTACGCCTTGTTCTCAACCGCATTTTGGATGAAAGCAACGGGCCGATCAGCCTGATCGACATGCATTCTTTTTCCGGCGAGGGTGAGCCCTTCGCTATTTCTCCCGGCAATGAACGCGACCTGATTTTGTTGCGGAATCTGCCCATGCCCACTGTATACGGTTTGGATGATTTGCTGCACGGAACCCTGGCTCACTACCTCCACGATAAAGGCCATCGTGCGATTGGTTTCGAGGGTGGACAAAAAGGCATGTCCTATGGCGTGGACAACATGGAAGCCTTCATCTGGGATGAATTGTTTTTGCTGGATTGTATTGAGGAGTCATCGATCCCGCCCCGTGCCAGAAGGACTTGGGAAAATCTGCATACTCGTTTGAATCTGCCCAAGGCCATTCGGGTGGACCACCGACATGAGGTTCGACCCGGAGATCAGTTTAAAATGAAGCCGGGGTTTCGCACCTTCGATCACGTGCATCGCGGTGATTTACTCGCCCGCAACTTTCGCGGCGATATTCGGTCGCCCAGGAACGGTTATCTACTGATGCCGCTTTATCAGGGTCAAGGGAGCGACGGTTTTTTTATCGGGCACGTGGAAGTCTCGCCGCTGTCTTGATCAAGTGTTTTTGTCGGCCAGAAGTTGAAGCCCGGACAGGGTGAGGTTTGGATTGTAGTATTTAATCCAGCGACTTTCCCGATAGAAGATGGAACCCAGGCCCCCGGTGGCAACGATGACCGGATCGCCCTGCATCTCACCGACCATGGCTTCCAAAATACCGTCTACCAGACCCTTGTAACCGTAATACAGGCCGGATTGAATATTGTCCACGGTGTTTTTGCCGATAACCTTTCGCGGTTTTTGCACCTCGACTCGCGGTAGTTTTGCCGCGGCCATATATAAGGCCTTGGCCGATATATTGATGCCGGGCGCGATGGCTCCTCCAAGGAAGGCGCCGTCCTTCGAAATGGGGTCGAAGGTGGTGGCCGTGCCGAAGTCGACCACGATGGCAGGGCCTCCGTAAAGCTTCCAGGAAGCAATGGCATTGACGATACGGTCGGCCCCCACCTCCTGAGGATGGTCTACCTGGAGTTTGATGCCGGTTTTTATGCCCGGGCCCACCACCAGTGCGCCCACGCCGAAATAATCCCGACACATGGCGCGCAAGGTTTCTTCCAAGGGCGGCACGACGCAGGAAATGATCGCCCGGTTGACTTCACCGGCTCTGAAACCGGAAGGTTCGAACAGATTGCGGAAGAGGATGCCGTATTCGTCGGCGGTTTGCTGAGCCACCGTGGTCAAGCGCCAGGACTTGACAAGTTCTTTGTCGCGGAAAAGGCCGATTACCGTATTTGTGTTGCCTACATCGATTGCCAATAGCATGTGTTTCTCCGAACCCCCGGTTCAAGACAGTTACAGCGGGTGCTGACTATTGTAATCCAAACCATCCAGGATATCGAAATCCTCGCAGCTCTGCGCGACAAGGTGGAATCTGTTTTCTTGTTGCAACTTAAGGGCGCCGTCAGCAGCCAGACCCGCAAACTTGCCTTCCAAAACGGCGCCGTCCGCTTGAAGGCGCAAAGGAGTACCGACTTTCAAACCGCAACGAGAGAGCCACGCGTCGTTCAGTGAATTCGGCTTTCGAAGTGCATCGAGTGTAACGGGGAAGACCTGCCCGATAGTTTGGACAATGGTATCCGCGGAAGGAGGCCGGTTTAAGTCATCCAGAGCTGCATAGCCCTTGGGAAGTTGGTCCATGGCGGGGTGCCTTCTCAGGTTGATGCCGATGCCTATTGCCACTCGGACCTTATTTCGCACCCAGCGAGACTCACACAAGATGCCGGCCAATTTGGCCTTGGCCAGCAGGACGTCGTTGGGCCATTTCAGCGTGAGGTCGGCCTCGGGCAAAAGCCGTTTCAAGGTGTCGTAGACGGCGACAGCTGCCAATAGGGGATAGCACAATTCACCCGGGTCGGGCCGGCCGGCGGTATCGAAAGCCAGGGTCATGGCAAGGTGGGATCCGGCGGGAGAAATCCAGGATCGACCCCTGCTGCCGCGACCCGCGGTTTGATCGGTGGTCCATACCAGACAGGACGGTTCCGCTTCCAATAGCGTGAAGGCATCGTCGTTGGTGGAACCGGATTGAGCCAGGCAAATCACTTGACTGAAAAATGTGCCGCTCATCTTCCTTTGATCGCCATATTGATATCGTGAAGCAATTCATCCAGGTCGGCGCCGGACATGTCGGAGAACTCTTCAATGGTAAAATCCATGTCCTCATAAACCATGTCCGAGTTGGAGGTATAGCTGTAGAGCACGTCCTCGAGCGCCCGATGTTTTTGCATCAACTTGCCAAGATTTTCACTCTTGTCGATACCTTTTTTCTTGTGAAGACCGCCACCGTCTTTAATAGAAGCAAACTTTCGACCACCTCGGCCCATATCGTCATCCTCCTAGTCATTTTCTCCGGATGCGGGGTTCATTTGAAGTCGCATTTATTCTTTCTCATCTGAGAGCATAATTCAAGTGTCGGCATGTTATCTTATGAGTCCGCGACCGGAATGCACCGAAAAAGTGATCGGGGAGGGGATGTTGGACGCGATACAGGTTGAGTTGAAAGGCATGCCTCATCACGATGAGGCAGAGCGCGTATGTCTGGGTTCCATGTTGTTGGAAAGCAACAATATCGCCCAGGTTTTGGATCTGGTCAAACCGGATGATTTCTACCGACGCAGCCACCAACTCATCTTCAAGTCCATTGTTGTTTTGTTTGAGGCAAACAGCGAGGTCGATCCGGTCCTTTTGAGTGATGAACTGTTGAAGCAGAACGAGTTGCAGAACGCGGGCGGTTTGGAATACCTGGACGCGCTCACCGAGGGGATTCCGCGTACTACCAATATCGAATACTACGCCGGCATCGTCAAAGAGAAGTCCATGCTGCGACGGCTGGTGACCCTGGGCCAGGAGCTTTCCCAAAAGGCCCTGCTGCCGGAAACCCTGGCGAATGAGGCGATCAACGAGGCGGAAGGTTTTCTTTTCAAATTACGCGAGGGCGACGGCGCCGCGGGTTTTCAGGACTTCCCGTCTTTGTTGAACGAGTCCTACCAGATTATCGAGAAGCGCGCCGAGAATAAGGGCGAGTTGGTAGGCCTTACCTCGGGGTTTGCGGACTTCGATCGCATGACCAACGGTATGCATGACGGCGATTTGATGATCGTTGCCGCCCGTCCGGCCATGGGCAAAACCTCTTTTTGTCTGAACGTGGGCCTGAATGCCGCCCTGAAGGGCGCCAAGGTGGTGATTTATTCCCTGGAGATGCCGGCAAGCCAATTGGTGATGCGTTTGCTGGGCTCGGAAGCGCGCGTAGGCATTTCTTCCCTTCGTAGCGGCAACCTGAGCGGTGATGAGTGGAATCGCTTGGGAACGACTGTTGCCGCCTTGAATGATTGCCAGATTTTTATCGAGGACAGCGGGGAGTCGACAGTAGCCAAGATGCGTGCGGATCTGAAAAGGTTGAAGATGGAAAAGGGCGTGGATCTGGTGATTATCGACTACCTTCAACTGATGAGCGGTTCAGCCGTCAATGCGCAGCAGAGTAGGGTACAGGAGGTTTCTGCCATTTCCCGGGGCCTGAAAATCATGGCCAAGGAAGTCAATTGTCCTGTGATTGCCCTCTCCCAGCTTTCCCGGGCCGCGGAGCAGCGTTCCGACCACCGTCCTCAATTGTCCGATTTGCGTGAGTCCGGTTCCATTGAGCAGGATGCCGATATCGTGACGTTTCTGTTCCGCGAAGATTACTACAAAGAAAAAACAAAGGAAGAAGGCGCCCAGCCCCAGAGCGACGAGGATTTCGGTGTGGCTGAACTGATCATCGCCAAGCACCGTAACGGGCCGACCGGCGTGATTGAACTGGCCTTCTTCAAGAAATTCACGCGTTTTGAGAATTATTCGGACGAGATGGAATACGCTTGATTCTATTCTCCAAACAATGTGACCACCAGTTTTCGGGCTCCTCCGTGATCCCGGTGTTCATTGAGGTAGATACCCTGCCAGGTGCCCAGGCGTAATCTGCCGGAACTGATGGGGATTACCAGGCCCGAACCCAATAATGAGGCTTTGAGGTGGGCGGGCATGTCGTCCGATCCTTCCAACGTGTGGCGGTAATGCGCCTGATTCTCGGGCACCATCACGTTGAAATGGGCTTCCATATCATGCCGTACATCCGCATCCGCATTTTCGTTGATGGTCAGTGAGGCGGACGTATGCAGAATGAAAAGGTGCGCCAGACCCACCTGAAAGCGGCGAATTTCCGGCACCCTTTGTAGAATTTCCGAGGTTACCAGGTGAAATCCCCTGGGTTTGTGAGGAAGTGTGATTTCCTTCTGGAACCAGGACACATCGTCTTCCTTAAGGTTCGTGTTGGCGATACCAGATGCGGAAGTATTGCATGTCTACCACGTACACCCCGTTGCGAAGTATCACACCGATTTCCTTGGCGGGATCCTTGGAGCGTTTTACCGCACCTGTAACCTTCCAGTATGTGACGATTTCCGGGTTCAACTTCTTGAGGACCGCCTTGAGGTGAAACAGGCCGTCAGCTTCGTCGATGAATTGCTGTGCGGATATTTCTTCCGGGACGGGTTTGACGCCGAAATTGGGCCCGGGTTTCACCGTGGAGTCAAGCCAGGGCTTGAGTTTGTTTTTATAACCGACCCAGGTTCCCCCGGAACGTTGAACCCCGATGTCGCCCTTGAGGAAGTTGTCGTTCCCTTCAAGAGACCGGAACTTTTTCAGCATCTGTTGGTAGAAGCTGGTGCGGTCATAACCTTTTTGTTCGCCATAGTCTTCCAAGAATTTCTTGATTCTGAAAGCTCTGTCCACTCCGTCATTAGCCATAGCAGTTCTCCGAGGAAAATGCGCGATACAGGCTATTTTAGTGCAAGAGTGCCGCTTTTGGCAACGCTTATTTTTTTAATAGCAGTTCCTGTATAATCAACGATTGATAAACTTTTAGTGGTGTGGCGGCGGTTGCGGTCGCCAATGTCCTCCAATTGGGCGTGTGAGGACTGAGAACGGCGACCAAAACAATTTTCGAGTTATGGCCTTATGACCGAGACCACCAGGCCGCCCTGCTCAGGCTTCGGTTTCGGTAGTACAAAGATCTCGTCATCATAAACACCCAGGAAATTACCGCGTTGTTTCATCAAAGCGCCGGAGTTGGTCAGGTCTGTATTCAAGACCTGGATACCAGTCAGGTATCCGCATTCGCCGCCCTCACATTTAGGTATCCCGTAGGTAATGAGAAAACCGTCACGAAAATTTTGAAAGCTGGAAATACGGCTCCAACTAAAAAACCACTTTCTGCGAATTTCCAGAACCTTTTTACGGGGCATGGGTCGGGTGACCCTGAAGAAATTTTCCGGCGGCGGCACATACTCGCTGAGGTCGAGTTTTATTTCCTCAACTTTAGTGGGAACCTGGGTGCCGTCTCGTCTTTCCTTTGTGATCGTATCCGAATTATAGACCATAACATAGGGTTCGAGTTGGTTCATGGCCAAATAAGAACGGCCGCGCTTGGCCAGGAAGACTTCCTTGAAGGAAAAACCGAAATCGCGCTGTTTTTTTCTTATCTTGGCAAAGTTGTCATAGGTTCGGTGAAAAAGACGGCCGCCCTCGTAGAAAAAGTCAACTTTCTGGAGTTGATAGATATGAGGGTTTTGATAAAGGCGCTTGGAGGACAGGTTGGTTACCGCGAACAATTCGTCTTCCAAGGGCAGGAAGGAGCGGTAGACCTTGTCTTCACCGATCAATTCGTCCAGAGGCTTGCCGTTCTTGTCGTAAATAATCGAAAACGGGGATTTCCCCGACCCGCATATCCAGTAATAGGTACCGTCATAAAAATAGGTTAGAAGAACCTGATCTTCCTGCAATTCGATGACACGGATCAGGTCACCCTCGGTTGACCAGTGGAAAAGCTTGTTATGGGACGCGCCGAAGATTTCGGCACGCCCCAAAACGCGATGCTTGGTGCTTGGTTGATTGACTTCCTCTAATTTGATCTGCCGTGTATCGCCTAACCAAAGCAAAAAAGCGAAAGTCAACATATGTTTTAATCCTTAGATGTTCGGATACGGACGGCTATTTGCAGAGACCCAGTTGAAAATAACTGCATCCATCATAAGTGGCTTCGAATTCCCAGCCGTCCAGGGGTTGCGTGCCGCCGGCCTGACTGACTACAGGAACCGTCGCCGTCAAAATGATCGCCACCATAAAGATTTTTTTCACCTTAGTCATAATTACCTCCCTTTTCGTAAATCAAAATTTCAATGTCGTTGATGACATATTCGAGCTCCATCACCTCTAGAAGCTCGTGAAATTGCATAATCGGAAAGTACATTTCCGTTTCATCATCCGTACCCGTGTAAATGCATTCATAACCGGTATGTGGAGAATAGAGAGCAAGTACCTCACTCAATGATTTGTCATCGTGATACCAACTTTCCAAACTCGCGGTAATTGAAACGGGTATTCTTGAACTGTTGACCCGAAGGTTGAACTCATCATAAAAAACCTGGTCACCCAAAAGCTGAAGAAATTCTTCATATGTTTCGGCGCCAAAACCACCCGATATGACACCTAAACCTG